>JAATFH010000045.1 GCA_015655315.1 Terriglobales bacterium | reverse complement strand
AGGCCCGCTACGACAAGATGCTGGGCCATGAAGAAATCCGCGCCATGATTACCGCGCTGGGCACGGGCATCGGCAAGGAAGATTTCGATCCGGCGAAGCTGCGTTACGGCAAGATCATCCTGATGACCGACGCCGACGTCGACGGGTCCCATATCCGGACTCTCCTTTTAACGTTCTTCTTCCGCCACATGCAGGAGCTGATCAAGCGCGGGAACGTCTACATCGCGCAGCCGCCGCTCTATCGCATCAAGAAGGGCAAGTTTGAGCAGTACATCAAGGACGACCGCGAGTTCGTAAAGGTCATGGTCAAGCGCGCCTCCGACGGCATGGTGGTGCGCCACGGCGAGAACGCCACCCGTCTCGAAGGCGCAGCCCTTACTAAATTCATGGGGCAGCTGAACGACTATCTCGGCTTCTTCGACAAGGTGAACAAGCGCCTGCGCAATGACGAGGTCACAGGTTTATTCGCGAGGCTCTTCGCGCACGAAGGCAAGGAGCCGGTGAAGCGCGTCGACTTCGAGGGCGATGCGTCGAGCGTTCCCGCAAAGCTGACGGAACTCTATAACGAGCTGAAGAAGATCGAAAAGAATTACCAGTTCAAAGGCCTGGACAAGCCAGTGCACGATGAAGAGCATCAGACCTGGTCTTTGATCTTCCACGATGCGCAGGGCGCGGAACGGAAGATCGACTGGACCTTCGCCTCCGCTCCGGAGACGCGCCAGATGCTCGCGAAATTTTCGCAGATCAAGGATGCGTTGGAACCGCCGTTCCTGATTGAATACGCAAGCAAGGCAGCCGCTGCAGCGGCAGAGCCTGATCCGGAAGGGACCGAGGGCGAGACGACGGGCGAGATCGAAGCGGGCAAGCCCGCGCCCAAGCGCATCGGACGTGCCTCGCATGAGCCGGTCGAGAAGAAGACCCCGCATGAGCTGTTCGAGTATGTGATCGAACAGGGACGGCGTGAATATCAGGTGCAGCGTTACAAAGGTCTGGGTGAGATGACGGCGACGCAGCTCTGGGAAACGACAATGGACCCCGAGCATCGCACGCTGCTGACCGTCAAGCTTGAGGACATCGCCGAAACAGAAAGAATCTTCACCACGCTGATGGGCGAAGATGTCGAGGCGCGCCGCAAGTTCATCGAAGACAATGCCCTGGATGTGAAGAACCTGGATATCTAACGTTCAGCGATTTTGCGCTTGTTTTATCGGCAGAATGAAGGGCTTTCTCTAGGAATCCAGTGTCGAAGTGAACGAGCCGGGCAGGATGGATGAACGTGGAGCATGTAAGCGCGGAATCGAAAACGCCGCAAGGCTCGTTATCCTTTTGCCCTGTGCGTTTCACTGAAACGCGACAGGCGAGGGCAATTCAGAGTTTGTCTCTATTCGTTAGCTCGCAGATTGTCCTCGATAAATCGGCAAGATCCTGCTTCAGCGCATAGCCGCAAGCTCCCGCTTCTGAGGCTGCGGCGCGAAGACCTTCGTCGTCGAAGTTCGAGACCATAACAACGCGAGCGGCCGGATGAAACTGCTTGATTGCTTTTGTTGCTTTTAGTCCGTTCATGCGAGACATTCGAATGTCCATCAATACAACATCCGGATGATAAGTCATATAAGCCTCCAGTGCCTCATCTCCATCCGTGCATTCCCATACAGCACTTGCAACGTCCTGGATGGTCCGGCGAAGCAAACGGCGGATTGAGGCGCTATCTTCAACTATTAAGACTGTCATGCTGTTCCTGTGCCTCAACAAGAAGTCTGAAGTGCACACCATGGTCCTCAATAAAGCAGGTGCGACGAGCAAGCTCGCCGCACCTGTCAATCGGATTATTGAATATTCAGGACCAGCGGAATGCTCTTGGTGACCGAATTGGCAGTCACCGTCACCAGGACCGCCTGCTGGCCGCTGGGAAGTGCTGCCGGGTTGTTGACGACCTTTGTGCTGCCGCCGCATCCGGTGAGCGATCCGACGGAGACAATTGCCAGGAGCAGCAGGCACAGAAGAGCCTGCATAACCCGAGCGCCCCTGCGGATGCGCCACAGAAGGAATAGTGCGATGGGGCAGACCAGGATACCGGCGATACTCCGGAACCATGGCATGGCCGCCGCAGCTTTTGGAGCAGTGGCGGTAATGGTAAGCGATGTGCTCGCATTTCCCCCTGCCGAGATGGCAGACTGAGCCGGGGTGAAATTGCAGACCATACCGATGGGCAGTCCGGCGCAACCGAAGTTCGCCGTTCCCGTCATTCCAGACAACGAGGAGGCCTGCACCGTAACGGCAGATGAGGTCGCCCCGTAGGAGATGTTCACGCTGCCTGCTGAAAGCGAGAGCACCATGTCCGGAGCGTTTGCATAGACCATCAGCGGAGTATCAGGCGAGTTCGAGGCTGCAAAGCTATCGCTGGTGACGTAGTAAGCCGCCAACGTATGCTGGCCGATAGCGAGCCCGCTTGCGGAGAAGCTGGCTGTACCGGTTGCATCCAGGGTTGCGCTTCCAAGAAGTGTCGATCCATCCCGGAACCGAACCGTTCCTGCAGGAATAGCGCCCGAGTTCCCGGGAGCCGTTACCGTTGCCTGTAACGGCACGTCCTCTCCCAGAACACCGGTAGCGGGAGCGTTCAGAGTTGTTATCGTGGCTGACGGAGAAGGCGTGCCCGCTGGAGGGGCCGCGCCCACCGCCGTACCCCCGCCCGATGCTCCGATGGCAACAACAGAGCATATGTTGCTCATCAGATTCCCGGTTGCGTTTTCACCACTTTCATTCAGCGGAACTGCGAAGTCGATGGTGGCTGAGGGACCATTCAAGGGCCATGTCATTGGCCCGCTACGGGCATAAAAGGAAAACATGGGAAAATTGAGCGCACCCGGCTGATTGGTGAACAGCGTCATCAACAACTGGCTGTCAGCAATGGATGCATTTGCACTCGATTCGCCGAGGTTCGTGAACTGTTTGGCGAGGATATAGAAGTCAACTGGATTGGAGGCAAAGCTGTACTGGAAAGGATATATTGGCAGGACGTCTCCCTTCTGCCAGCCCGTGGCCGTATACTCGACACCTCCGTAGGTGGGATACCATGCGACGGAATAAGGAGGAGGCTGATTGTACCCTGTGTAGAAAGGCTTGCAGCTGTCCGCATCGCCGTTCGAGCTGTAGCCCATGTCCGGATAAGAGGGGTTTGTGTTGCCATAACTTTCGCTGGCTACCATGGGCCATATATGCAACTGATAGACCGCCGGGAGGAGCGAAAGGTACAGGCTTCGCTGCGAGGCATTGTTCATGCCGGCAATCGTGGCGTTCTGCAACACCTGGTTCGGAGCAAAGAATGTAGCGTTGTTCGGATCCGTAATCTGCGGCCCGATCGCATTCAACTTTGCCCAGTCGCCGGTGATAGTGTCAATCGTTGTATCGAAGCCCGCAAGCACCTGACCCTGCAGATCGCTATTGGCCAGTTGTCCGATCGTGGTCAGCAGCGCGTAATCGGCGCTCGGCAATCCTGAAGATGCTGAACTGCCTGCAGTCGCTAAACCTCCGCTTACTGCGGACGCATTGCTGAATAGGTCCGCCACTAAATCGATACTGGCGTTGAGATCTTTGGCATCCGCCTTGCTCAGGAAGTTATCCGTCCCAATCTGAGCGACGGTGGTCAAGAAGCCACCGATCATGTTCAGAATATTCGACGCACTGACTTTCACCGGAGTAGTGGATGTGTTGGGCTGGTTTAGGCTGGCTGCCACTTCGGATGCCGCTCCGAGAAGGGCCAGCGCTGTATTGGAGTTGCCGGCGGCAACGACATCCTTCATGTTGGTAGAGCCGGTCACCATGTACAGCAGCACATTTGTCAGATCGACGATCTCATTGTGAAGCTGAGCCTTTACAGAGTTAAAGTCGTTTTGCGTGAAGGAGAGCGAGGTGCTCTGGTCGGGTGACGTCCAAGTGCAGGTCCCGTTTGAAACGGATGTGCATGGATAAGCGAATCCGGGGCTCCCCGGCCACGTCGCATTCATGGGATCGAAGGTGTGATAGTCGAGCAGCGTATTGAGCGAACCGGTAAAGAAATAGTGGATGTCGTATGCGTAAGGTGCGGGAACTCCTTCCCCACCTGCCTGGCCCTGCACATACCACGAGTTCAGCAGATACCAGCTGAGATAGGCATAGGCATCTTCCTGGCCTTGCATAGAGTCGGTCCCGGCCATCTGGCTGGCGAATTCCGGCCAGTCAACCGGTTGCTGCGCCGAAACAAGATTGATTGTGAAATTGGAGTAATCTGCGTTCGCCGCCTGCTGCTCATTCTGACCAGGTCGGTATAACCCCTGGAGATCCGGGGTGAAGAGGCCATGCAGATAGCCAGTCTGCCCCTGCTGCGAATTGACGGTGGTGGAAAGCGCCGCCGAACCGCTGAGGGAATTTCCCAGACCCTGTCCGGTAATGGCGGTAAAGGCCGATCCGCCGGAGAGATAGAGGGTTTCCTTGTCCGGGATACCAAGATTGATCAACGCACTTGCCAACTCAACGTAGCCATTGTCGGTCCATGATCCGATATTGGTTTCCGTGGAGGCACTATTGTTATTCGCCATGTTCCAGGCATTGTTCGTTTCCGTATCATTATCTGTCCAGCCTGCATTGCCGACCGTAGTCAGAATGACCATCTCCCGGCGATTGAGATTATTCAATGCCGCCGTGAGCGCCTGCAAATTGGCAGTTCGAGTTGCGAGAGACGTGCCGGGGCCAGTCTGGAAGAACAGCCCGCAGCCGGTGTAATTGATCACTCCTGAATTGGAGGATGATGAGCAGCTATACGAAGAGGGCGCACCGTAGGGGGTAATCTGAGAAAGATCGGCACGATTCAGAATCAGAAGCCAGTAGCCGCCCGCCCCGGAGATAGTGGGAGATGTATACACTGTGTTGGAAGAAAACGGTGGGTTGACGAGGGTGACTGAACTGCTCGAAGTACTCGATGTGCCCGGATTCACAATGTATTCCACCGGACCTGAGGTCTGCAAACCAGGGAAAATCCGCAAACCGGTGGACTGGAAATTGTAGTTGCCGTTGGCGTCTTCCGTTAGTATGCCTGCGGCGCCGGGATCGGAGCTGCTGTAAGACGATTCATTGCTCAGGTAGTAGTTCTCAAAGGCGGTGCCGGAGGCAGCGCCTACGGCGCCGATCGCGATATAGCCCTGCGGCACATTGTTGGAACTCGCCAATTTGCCGCAATTTGAGTTGGAAACGGGCGTTGCGCTGCAGTTGTATGCTGTTCCTCCGATCGCGGTGGTGTCGAAGTAGCCGCCGCCACTGCCTGCATCGGTATTCGTGAAGTAGTTGTTTCCCACGATGACCAGATCGTTGGCTGTAAGGCTCTGGAGATAGGCCGCCAATTGCTGACCGTCGTTATAGCAGGCCGGAGAGGACTCCGGAGCGGATGTTTTCTCGACAAGTGTCTGCCGGTCCAGAACGATAACGCTGTAACGCGAGCTGCAACCGGGAGCAGTAAAGAGCTTCCCCTGCGTTCCCAACTGAAGCCACTGCGAATTCGGGCCAACAGCCCCCAGATTCGTCGTGCTCAAGCCGATGGCGGGCGGCAGGAAGCTGCTGAGCATCGGAAGTGACGGCGTCGCAGCATCCTGTGCCGTGACGTTGCTGGAGAAGTTACTGAGGCGACGCGAGGTACTTGCCGGCTGCGCATCGGCACCGGCAAAACGCAGCCGCGAGCTGGCCGCTGTCCCGTCTTCTTTTTTCGCGGTGGAGAAGAGGACATTCTTCTCCGGACGCAGACCATCCTCCGAAGACAGCGTTCCAGTTTCGCAGATGCCTTCACTGCAGGATGCCGGGCTGAACTTCGAGGTTACATCCTTGCCGTTGAGGACAATCCTGGCGGTCTCAGATTTCGTACCGGCTGGCAGGGTGAGTGTGAGGGTCTTGGTGCCGGAGCTGTTTCCGAGACTACCCGAATGAGACGTTTTGATCCGAATCCCATTGCGGGCTGGGCCGGAAGGGGCTCTAACGATTCCTTTGCGAGCCATATTGCGTTCCAGAATGTTTGTTCCGGTTCCAACGACGGCAGGATTTGCAGCGCTGCCTGCCTGACCGTCAGCCGGTTCGGCAAGCGCGAAAGATAAAAGACAGGCCATCACCGCTCCTGTCAGCAAGGACAATATTTTCGGCAATCTCATAGAAACTCACCTTTCAGGTATCCGTGAATAAATGCACATCTACTGCTCAGGCCCGATTGAGACGGTATGGTTACTTGCTGGGAAATGTGTGTCCGACGACACTGCTTAGGAGTGCCTAAAAAAGGATCTGCAAGAACGAACTGAGAGTACGAATTTCGCTTCCCGAATGAAATAGAGGCTAGTACACGAATCTTGTGTGCTAGTACACAAACGCCTGCTGAACATTGCGAGCGGACTTGTCGAAACTACATTGCCCGGTCTCAGTGCAGCGTGTATGCTGCTGCTGAAAAGAATTCACTACACATCCACGTTGGCTAAATCGAATTCGGGAAAGACCTGATGGAAAGTCGATGATGCCTGATCCTGGCACACGCTGTAAGCGCTGTCATTGTCTGATAAGGGCGTTGCGTTCATCCAGTTTCATGGGGACGAACCTCTGCGCCGCCTTGATATGGCTCGCAGTGTTCTGTATTCCTTCTCCTGCTTGCGCGCAGTATCGCTTTGACGTATGGACGGCAGATGATGGTTTGCCGCAGAATCTCATTCGCAATATTGAACAAACTCCGGACGGCTACCTCTGGATTGCTACTTTTGATGGGCTGGCACGTTTCGATGGGGTGCAATTTACTGTTTTCAACAAGAGCAATACACCGGGACTTACTTCCAACCGGTTTGGGACGATGTATCAGGACCCGAGTGGTGATCTATGGCTCACTGCTGAAATCGGTGGCGTGACAAGGTATCACCAGGGATCATTCCAAACCTACGGCACTGAGCATGGAATTCCTAACAACGTCATTCGCGGGATTACCGGAGATGACGCAGGCCATATCTGGATACTCACTGCCCATACAATCGCAAAATGGGATGAAGCAGCTGGTCGGTTTATCGATATATCGCAACATTCTGAAATCCACTATGAGCCGCTGGGATGGGGAACTTCCGGCTTCTGGGGATTGGATAAGACGAACTTACTCTGCTTCATCAAAGGTAAGTTCGTTACTTATGCTCTGCCATCCTGGCTTTCTGTCGGCTCGATCTGGGAAATTGCAAGCGATCTGGATGGAATTCTTTGGATAGAAACTCTGGACGGAAAACACGTTCGCATCAGTCCCAATGGAAAGGTGGCCGGACCGTTTGGTGAAGCGGCTACAACGTATCTCGACGATCACGGACATTCCTGGAAGATCAATATAGAAACGCGCTTATCCCGGTCCATCGAATACCTCACCGCGGGCCATACTGAAACGATAAGCTTCCACTCCATTTATCAAGACAGGGAGAAGAATCTTTGGGTAGGCTCTGAAGGTCAGGGACTCTACCGGTTTCAGCCGCAGTCGATCCGTGCCTACTCAACGGAACAGGGATTGATCGATCGGGATATCTATCCGATTTATCAAGACCGAACCGATGCGGTGTGGATCGGGGCCTGGCATAAGGGACTGAGCCGCTACTCTCAGGGAAAGTTCACGAATTACACCATCCCTGACAGTCCTCGCCTAAACCTTGTCACCTCGATCTCAGAGGATAGCAAAGGGGCTTTATGGGTGGCCACGCATGGCGGAGTACGTGTTTTCTCCGGGGGAGTCTTTCGAAAGCCAGATCGACTTACTCTGCCCGACGGTGCAGTAGTACAGGCAATGCATCTGGATCGGCAGGGAGTACTTTGGCTGGGAACATCGAACGGTCTTGTGTCGTTTGAAAACGAGCTGAGCAGAACCTTCACCAGGCAGGACGGCCTAGCGGTGAACGATGTTCGCGCATTCGCCGAAGGCAAGTCAGGCGATCTTTGGCTTGGAGGATACGGCGGACTTACAAGATACATGAACCATCGGTTCACGCACTGGGTAGAACAGGATGGTCTGCCCAGCAGTAATATTCGTTCGATCTATGTAGATGATGACGGCATAGTCTGGATCGGAACTTATGATGGGGGCCTGGGTCGATTCAAAGATGGAAAATTCACCCGTTATACAGTGCGCGATGGATTGTTTAACAATGGTGTCTTTCAAATCCTCGAAGATGCGCGCGGCAATCTTTGGATGAGTTGTAACCGGGGAATCTATCGTGTAAGCAGGAACGAACTCAATGAGTTTGCAGCAGGGAAACGCAGTTCTATCACATCGATTCCGTACGGCAAGGCCGACGGCATGCTCAACATCGAATGCAATGGAGGCTTATCGCCCGCCGGGATAAGGGCCCGTGACGGAAAATTGTGGTTTCCAACACAGGATGGTGTCGCAGTAGTCGACCCTCAAGCCGTATTCACCAATCTGCATCCTCCGCCCGTAGTGATCGAATCTGTCGTGATCGATCATGCTCCTGCTGCATTCAATAAGTCGATTCTCGTAAAGCCCGGAAAAGAAAATCTGGAAATTCAATATACGGCGCTCAGCTTTATCAAGTCCGATCAGATTCACTTCAGGTACAGACTTGAAGGCCTGGACTCAACGTGGACCGACGCCGGTGGAAGGAGGACTGCCTATTATCCGCATCTTCCTCCGGGCAAGTATCTTTTCCAGGTGATTGCAGGAAATAGCGATGGCATTTGGAACAATGAAGGCAAAACGCTGAGCATTACCGTCCTTGCTCCCTTTTACCGGAGATGGTGGTTTGATTTGCTGGTCGTTCTCGCGATTGCTGCACTCGTGACAGCAGCCTGGCGCTATCGAGTTGCGCAATTGCAACAGGCACATGCGGTGCATCAGGATTTCTCAAGAAAGCTTATTGAATCGCAGGAGAATGAGCGCACACGGATTGCAGCGGAGTTGCATGACGGTCTCGGACAACGTCTGGTTGTGATTAAGAATTTGACTGCCTTCCTGCTGCGATCGCGAAAAAAGTATATCGACAACCTTGAAGTACAAACCTTGGAAGAGGTCAATGCAGAAGCAGCATCAGCGATCAGCGAAGTACGTGAAATTTCATATGGCCTCAGGCCCTTCCAGCTGGATCAACTCGGTTTGACCAATGCGATCAAAGCCACGGTTCGATCGGTTTCTGTGTCTTCAGGAATTCAATTCTCGACAGAGCTTGACGATATTGACAACGTATTCGCTGAAGATCAACGGATCAATGTTTACCGCATTATGCAGGAGTCTTTGAATAATGTTATGAAGCACTCTCAAGCCACACAGGTCAGCGTTTTTGTTAAGCAGACTCCCGGAAAGGTGACGCTGATCATTCACGACAATGGTGAAGGGTTTACACTGATCGACAAAACTTCTCCCGCAAAACAGAAAGGGCTTGGCTTGACGAGTATGGCAGAGCGGGCCAGTTTGCTCGGCGGTGATTTCAAATTACGATCTATGCCTAAGCAGGGAACAACCGTTACAGTCGAAATACCTCTCAACGCGAACGATCATGAAGAGTGAGATTAGCATTCTGATTGCGGATGATCATCCGCTCATGCGGAAAGGGCTGCGGCTCACCATCGAAGAAAACGCCGACTTAAAGATAGTCGCGGAAGCATCCGATGGTGAGATGGCGGTGGCGCT
Source organism: Terriglobales bacterium (assembly GCA_015655315.1). Taxonomy (GTDB): domain Bacteria; phylum Acidobacteriota; class Terriglobia; order Terriglobales; family Acidobacteriaceae; genus Alloacidobacterium. The sequence continues at coordinate 9,527 of JAATFH010000045.1, read as the reverse complement.
CACTACAAGATATCGTCCTCAGGTCATCCTGCTCGATATTCAAATGCCAAAACTCAATGGGCTTGGGGTAGCACGAGAGATCATCAGGCGTGGAATCAAAACTGAAATCATTTTTCTCACGTATCACACAAATGAAGATCTGTTCAACAACGCGATGGCACTTGGCAGCAGGGGATACATCGTCAAAGACAGCGCGGTCGAAGAGGTTGTCGTCGGTATTCGGACGGTGGTCGAGGGTCGGCCATACTTAAGTTCGGCGATTACCGCAGACTTACTAAAACAGCGTGAGCGCACGAAAGCCCTCTCGGAGCAGCTGTCCATAGGCAGGTTAACCACGACGGAAAGACGAATCATGCACATGATTGCCAGTGGAAGAACAAGTAAAGAGATCGGCGAAGAACTCTCCATCCATTACAGAACCGTCCAGAATCATCGCACCAATATCTGCCGCAAGCTGGAATTGGAAGGCGAAGGAACAAATACCCTCCTGCGTTTTGTCCTCCAAAACAAAAACATGCTCTAGCACCCAAATTGCCCAGATAAATCGACCGGCTCGCCGACATATCATTTGCGAAAAATATCAGTAGACCTGCGTGAAGTCTTCTGAAGTCAATGTGGGAAATTGCATGAATTGTGTATCCTACAGATACACCGAAGGGGCGGCAAATGGCCGCCCCTTTGACTTGGGTCAGAAGAATATCCGGAGAAACAGGAATAGAAAAGCGTGACCTCCCCGCTCTTTGAAGACACACGGTTGCAGGATCTTCATCAGGCTCTGCTCGACGCGTACGGTCCGCCTGCGGAACGAGTGTGCTGGAGTCCTCTGCGACAGCTCGTTTACTCCATGTTGTCTTCGCGGACGAAAACCGAAACGTCGCACGAAGTCCTTTATGCTCTCGAGAAACACTTCGTTTCATGGGAGCAGGTACGCGATGCGGCAGTAGCAGACATTCTCTCCGTCATCGCGCCCGTCACCTTCGCCGACAAGAAAGCTCCCGCGCTGCAAAAAGCCTTGCGGAGGATCACGCGGCAGAATGGCGGCAAGCTGAGTCTCGATTTTCTGCACGGTCATAGCGTGGAACGCATCCGCCGATGGCTGGAGTCGTTTGAAGGCGTGGGTGCGAAGACGAGTGCTTCCGTGGTGAACTTCAGCACGATTCGCGGACGCGCTATCGCAGTCGATTCGCATCATGACCGCATCGCAAAGCGTCTGCATCTTGTCCCGCGCAGCGTGATCCCTGATGAGACGGAACGGCGGCTGTTGGCGATGGCTCCCGCATGGTGGACGCCGGCCATGCTGGACGAACACCACAGCCTGGTGAAGTTGCACGGGCAGCTGCGATGCACGAAGAATGATTTCGAGAAGAATTGTGCCGGCTGCCCATTGCTGAAGATGTGTCCGACCGGCGAGGAAGTGACTGCAGGCACAGCGCGGAGAAGCCGAGAACGGTCAGCATAAACTCCGTATAGATAACACGCTGCTTGAGAATCCGCAGAATGTCGTGTTACTCGACACCGTGGACGAAAATTTGTATCCGCTACGCCGACCTGCTAACTTGCTCACAAGCTCATGCCTCTCGTCGAAGTCAGCCATCTGTCGAAACGCTACCCGCACAGGGATGGCTTGCGAACCGCCCACACCATGGTCGTCGACGATGTCTCGTTCGTGATGCATCGCGGGGAGACACTGGGGCTGGTAGGCGAGTCAGGCTCGGGAAAGAGCACGATCGCCCGCATGGTGCTTGGTCTGATCGAACCGACTGCGGGAAGCGTAACCTTCGACGGACAAGCGGTAAGCGGTGCGCTGCAAGGCGATCTGCGCGCAATGCGGCGGCGCGTGCAGCCCGTCTTTCAGGACCCATTCGCGGCGCTCAACCCGCGCATGCGGGTGGCTGAGATTATCGCCGAGCCGCTGGTCATTCATCGCGCCGCAGCCAGACAGGAGCTGCGTCCCAAGTGCGCAGAACTGCTGCGCGCCGTGGGGCTGGATGAATCGGCTCTCGGCCGATATCCGCATGAATTTTCCGGAGGCCAGCGGCAGCGCATCAACATTGCCCGTGCGCTAGCGCTGCGGCCCGAGCTGCTGGTGCTGGATGAGCCGGTTTCGGCGCTTGACGTGAGCGGGGGTGCGCAGATCGTGAACCTGCGGCGCGATTTGCAGCGCGAATTTCAGCTGACGTATCTATTTATCTCGCATTCGATGCCGCTGGTGCGTTATCTCTCGACCAACATCGCTGTGCTGCGGCGTGGCCGGCTCGTCGAGTTCGGCACGCGCGATGCCATCTGCAACGCGCCGCACGAGGACTACACGCGAACATTGATCAACGCCACGCCTGAGCTGCGGCTGGCCTGACGCCGATGGTTCTTTGCGCCACGATTGGAATCGGCGGCCACTTACAATCGAATCCACATGCACTTCTCTTGGAACGAACACGGCCTATGGCTGATCGTGGCGTCGCTGATCGCCGGAGCATTGAACGCGGTGGCTGGGGGCGGGTCCTTTCTCTCCTTTCCAGCTCTGCTGAACATTGGTGTGCTGCCCATTCAGGCGAACGCGACCAATACCGTCGCGCTGTGGCCGGGACAGCTCACTTCGATTGCCGCTTACTTTGAAGATCTGAAACACAACCTGCGTCTCGTGCTGCCTCTCTGCATTGCGGCAGCGATCGGTGGAGTGGCGGGCGGCGTCGTGCTGCTGCATACTCGGCAGGCCATTTTTCTACGGATGGTTCCCTGGCTGTTGCTTGTGGCTGCATTGCTGTTTGCGGTAAGCACGCCCATCTCCCGCTGGCTGCAGCGGCGCAGCCGGGGCAAGACCGCAAACCAGAGTCATCCATCGCTTGTCCCGCTGTTCTGCGGCATGGTCGTGGTCTGTTTCTATATCGGATATTTCGGCGCGGGCGCGGGGTTTCTAATCATCTCGCTGCTCGCGGTTTTCGGAATTGAAAATATCAACCAGATCAATGCGTTGAAGGTCGTAACAACCACGCTGGCGAATGGCGTTGCCGTGTTGGTTTTTATCGTCGGTAAGCAGGTACTCTGGCAGCATTGCCTGCTGATGATGGTAGCGGCGGCAATCGGCGGCTATTGCGGAGCGCGTTTTTCGCGCAGGCTTAACCCTCAGCTCATGCGCTGGGTTGTGGTCTGCCTTGGGCTGGGCATGTCGGCGTATTTCTTCTGGAGACAAAGCTAGGAAATTGCCTCCAGCATCGCGCTCGTTTGCGGCGATACACTAATAGAGATGAGTCACGAGGGAATCCGCTTTATCACCGAGGAAGAGGCGCGCCAGGCGCAGTCGGCGGAGCGCGACCTGTCCGCCGACGCGAAGACTCCGTCCAAGGTGCGCGTGGACAAGACCGGCGGAACCGGCATGGAGATCGAATGGAAGGACGGACACACGAGCCGCTGGACGTTTGCGTGGCTCAGGATGGCCTGCCCCTGCGCGACCTGCCATGATGAGCGGAAGCAATCCGGACGCAAGCCGGGAGCGGCGAAGCCGCAACCGCAGACGCTGCTGCCGATGTACCAGTCTCCACCACGGCCCGAATCGGTGACGCCAGTCGGGCACTACGCCATCAGCTTTCACTGGAATGACGGGCACACGAGCGGGATTTACTCGTGGGATTATTTGCGGCGGCATTGCGAATGCGCGGAATGTCGGCAAGAAAGCTAGACGTCCGTCATGATCCGGTCAGTTCTCTCTTCCGATCAGTTGATCTAATTTCGCATCGCGTAACGGTTTGATCTCCTGCTCGTTCTGGTGCCTCTGCACGATTGCAAGAGCTGCTTCCGTGTCCATTGCCACCTGAATCAGCTTGCGATTTTCAGGCTTGATGAAGCCTTGCGTCATGCCGTGGTCAAGGAAGGCGAGAAAGCCATCATAATAGCCGTTCGTGTTCAGGAGAATGCACGGTTTCTGGTGGATTTTCAGCTGCGCCCAGGTGACGATCTCGATGAACTCATCGAGCGTGCCGTAGCCGCCGGGGAGCGCGATGAAAGCGTCGGCGTGTTCGTACATGAGGGCTTTGCGCTCGTGCATGGTCTTGACGACGTGGAAGTGCGCGACGCCACGATGCGCGATTTCGCGGTCCATCAGCACGTCGGGCATCACGCCGACGACCTCAGCTCCCCCGGCGATAGCCGCGTTTGCCAGGATGCCCATGAGTCCGACGGTGGCTCCGCCAAAGACGAGGCCCATACCGGCAGCGGCGATGCGCTGGCCCAATTCTTGGGCGGTTTGAGCGTAGGCAGTGTCAGCACCGTCGGCTGATCCGCAGAAGACGCAGATATTTGGTTGATTTGATTGCGGCATCAAGAGAAGTTTACTTAATCAACCGCATTCCTGCTGTCCTTGCCGCGGCAGTGTCGAAGGTTGCCGTGTAATCGCAGCCCGCGGCTTGACAAGAGCGCTCAATGAGACAGTCTGCAAAATCTGCTTTAGAAGTCTTGTATAGATGCAGCGCCTGCCACATTAACGATGACTGCTCGACAACAATCTCCTTTGCCCGCAGTAACTCCTCAAGAATATGGATGATGGAGATACGATCAGCCTGATAGGCCCGGAAAAGTACCCATACCAATTCCACCACGGACGGAATAGCGACAAAGCCGGGATTCTCCGGTGTAAGGGTCGCGATCAGGGCAGACGCCTTGGATGACTGTGCCGGATCGTCCTGAGCAAAAAACCGCACAAGCACATTTGTATCCAGACCTGTCACCGTGCGGAAGCTCCTCGCTCCGCAATGGCCTCATTCATCTCAGCAATCGTGACCGGTTTTTTCCGCTTGAGAAGAATCCCTTTGAGGGATTGTATGGAGACTGTGGCCGGGATGACCTCATAACGGCCTGTTACTTTATTGAGGACAAATTCGATGCGATCACCGGTGCTCACTCCCAACTCGGTCCGCACCTCGATCGGAATCGTAATCTGCCCCTTGGATGTAATGGTTGAGGATGCCATAGCGTGCCTTCCTTAATTATATTAGAGTTTCTTACCTTAGGGTAAGGAGTCCGAAAAGTTACGGGTTGCAAAACAGCGATACACTAGAGGAAGAACACCCACCGAGAGAATTACCGAGAACCCATTTTGCAGCATTTACTGGACAAATTGAACCCGCAGCAGCGGGCCGGGGTTGAATCCGTTGACGGCCCGGTTCTGATTCTGGCCGGAGCCGGATCGGGGAAGACGCGCGTCATCACGCACCGCATCGCGTATCTCATTCAAGTGCGCGGGGTTGCGCCGGATTCGATCCTTGCAGTGACCTTTACGAACAAGGCCTCCGCGGAGATGGCCGAGCGCGTCGATAAGCTCATCGGACACTCGACGCAGGCAAAGCCGATGGTTGCGACCTTCCACTCTTTCGGCGTGCGCATGCTGCGCCGCGACATCGAAGCGCTGCGCATCGGCAACGAGGGGCTGACGAAGACCTTCGCCATCTATGACGAGAGCGACCAGCAGGCGCTGGTGAAGCAGATCATGCGCCGTATGGGTCTCGACGACAAGCAGCTGACGCCGCGCGTGGTCCTCTCGAAAATCTCATGGGCCAAGAACCACATGATCGATCCACAGGAGTACTACCTGCAATCGGCCGATCCGATGAGCGAGAAGATCGCGCACATCTTCGAGGCCTACCGAAAAGAGCTGCGCAAGAACAATGCGCTCGACTTCGACGATCTGTTATTGGAAGCTGTCCGGTTGCTGAAGTCTTCAAGCGAGGTGCGCGAGAAGTACAACCGGCGCTATCGATACTTATTGATCGACGAGTATCAGGACACGAACCGTCCGCAATACGAATTGATGAAGCTGCTCGCGGGGGAGGAGAAGAACGTCTGCGTCGTCGGCGATGAGGACCAGAGCATCTACTCATGGCGCGGCGCGGACATCCGCAACATTCTTGAGTTCGAAAAGGACTTTCCCAACGCGCAGGTGATTCGTCTGGAGCAGAATTATCGCTCGACGCAGGTCATTCTGGAAGCGGCGGGCGCGGTGGTGGCGCGCAACTCGCAGCGCAAGGGCAAGCACCTGTGGACGGAGCGCGAAGGCGGCGCACTGGTTGGGTACTACGAGGCTCCCGACGGCGAGAACGAGGCGCTGTTCATTGCCGACTACATCCAGAAGTACCTGCGCAAGGCGGGCGCTGAGCATGAGGACGTGCGCGTGGCCGTGCTCTACCGCACGAACTCGCAGTCGCGGCTGGTGGAAGAAGCGCTGCGCAGATATGGCATCAGCTACACCATGGTCGGCGGCTTTTCGTTCTACGATCGCGCTGAGATCAAAGACCTGCTGAGCTACCTGAAGCTGGTGCAGAATCCGAACGACTCGATTGCGATGCAGCGGGTGATCAACGTTCCCACGCGCGGCATTGGCAAGACGACGCTCGAAACGCTGGAACGGATCGCTCTGGAAACTGGCAGCAGTACCTGGAATGCGATTGGACGAGTCCTTGCCGAGCGGCTGTTGCCGACGCGTGCGTGCATTGCGCTCGATACCTTCCGCAAGCTGATCGAAGATGCGCGGGCGATGCTGGCTCCGGGCTTCGCGGAGAAGCTGACATCTGACATTGCGGAGGACGAGACGTCGTTCGACGAGGCCGCAGCTCCTGCCGAAGACGACGACACCAGCTTTGATTTCGGCGACGGGGAACAACATGGGTTTGCCTTCGGCGACGAGGACGTTGCCTTCGATGCTGCCGAGTTCAATCCATTTGCTGAGGAGGCGGAGAAGAAGACGGAACCCCACCCCTCGCGTAGCTCAGGATGGAGCACCCAGGATGTGTCTGAGGCTGCAAATACGACGGAAGAGGCTGTGCCCGGATTCCGAAAGCCCGGCGACGCGGCGACATTACCCGAGTTGATTCGCTTCATCATCGACCGCAGCGGTTACATTCGGGCGCTTGAAGAAGAAGGCACGCCGGAAGCTTTTTCGCGCATAGAGAACCTCAAAGAACTGGCCAACGCCGCGCAGGATGCGCAAGAGCGTGGCGAGACGCTGGATGAATTTCTCGACCACGCAGCGCTGGTCAGCGACACCGACCAGATCAACGCGGATGCGCGCGTGACGCTGATGACGCTGCACGCAGCCAAGGGCCTTGAGTTTCCTTTAGTGCTGCTGGCCGGAATGGAAGAGGGATTATTCCCGCATTCGCGAACGCTCAACGATCCCGAGCAGATGGAAGAGGAGCGACGGCTCGCCTACGTAGGCATGACGCGAGCGATGGATGCGCTGGTGTTGACGCGCGCACGCTATCGCCGACGCTATGGAAACGATATGCCAGAGGCGTCGATGCCTTAACGCTTCCTCGAAGAGGTCCCATCGGGGCTCATGGAAGACCTGAGCGGCGGTCAGCAACGGGCATCGAGCTGGGGTGGATATGCGGCAGCCTCCACGCAGCAGCCCTCCTGGATGCGGCGGCGCGAGCAGAACCAATACGATGACGGCTTTGAAGCCAGCCGCCACTACAGCTATGAGGACGAGGACCAGCGGCCACTCCGGCAACCGAACGGCAACAGCGCCCCCCGCAATCCCGTGAAAAAGAGCGGCGGGGAATCGCTCGATAACATCGCGCAGTTCTTCGGCGGTCGCGGAGGCAGTTCATCCCGGCCCAAGGTCGAAGCCTCGGAGCCCAAAGGCGCGGTGGGATTCAAGAGCGGGCAGCGCGTGCGGCATCCCAAATATGGCGAGGGCGTCGTCTTCCGGCGTGAAGGAGACGGTGAAGATGCCAAGATCACGGTACAATTTACAAAGTTCGGTGTGAAAAAGCTGGTGGAGAAGTTTGCCCAGCTGCAACGGCTGTAGATCGCCGAGACAAATTTGAGCGAATGCAGTGCGCTCGCAAAAAATAAAAAACTGCAGGTCCTTCGACTGCGCTCCACTTCGTTGCACTCCGCACAGGATGACAACTCATGGATGAGGACGATTCGACGGACTTAATTTAAGGAGAAGAATGGCAAATACAAAGAAGATTGAAAGCACGGAAGAACGCAAGAAGGTAAAGCGCGCAGCGCGCAAGAAGGCAGCACCTAAAGGGAAACGGACCACTCCACGGGGCGAGAACAAGAAGAAGATCAAGAAACTGGTGCGCGGCGCAAGCAAGCGCTAAGCGATGAAAGGCCCGTCTCGCGATTTTTCTTCGCGGGACGGGCTATGAGCGGCTACACTCCCCTCATCAAGACTGCAGGAGCCGGTTTCTGCCAACACAAGTCTTCGCCAGAAAATCGATCGACAAACTCATCAGCGATTCGGAATCGCCCGAACACAGCCTAAAGAAGACGCTGGGTCCCGTGTCGCTTACGGCGCTGGGCATTGGCGCAGTCATCGGTTCCGGCATTTTTACGGTGATTGGGACAGCCATCGCCGGGGAGAAATTCGACACCTCGTCGATTCTGAATACGCCGGTGCTGGATTACCTGATCCATCACACCGCGTTGGTTGGCCGGCCCGGAGCAGGTCCGGCGCTGGCGCTGTCTCTGGTGCTGGTCGCGATTGTCTGCGCCTTCACCGGCCTTTGTTACGCCGAGCTGGCCTCGATGATTCCCATCGCGGGATCGGCGTACACCTACACCTACGCCACGCTGGGCGAGCTGATTGCCTGGATCATCGGCTGGGACCTGATTCTCGAATACGCCTCTTCCAACATGGCGGTTTCGGTTGGCTTCGCGGCCCACGTGGTCGATCTGCTGGACTGGCTGGGAATCCACCCATCGTTGCAATGGATTTCGCCTGCCTACCTGCCGAGTGGTCTCACGGACTTGCAGGGCAATATGCTGTACGCACCCGGCTGGCACTTCGGCTTCAATTTCCCCGCCTTCCTGATAGTCATGCTGCTGACGATCGTGCTGGTGCGCGGCATCCGCGAGTCGGCGGAGACCAACAACATCATGGTGCTGCTGAAGATCGCCGCCATCCTGGTCTTTGTTGCCTTCGGCGCACACTTCATCCACAGCTCGAACTGGCATCCGTTTTACCCGCATGGCTGGTCGGGGGTGCTCACCGGCGGTTCGATCATCTTTTTCACCTACATCGGCTTCGATTCGGTTTCCACCGCCGCCGAAGAGTGCAAGAACCCGCAGCGCGATGTCCCCATCGGCATTATCGCGACCCTTATCGTCTGCACCATCCTCTATATCGGTGTGGCCGTGGTGCTGACCGGACTTATCAAGTGGGACCAGCTCGTCGGCGATGCCGCGCCGGTCGTCAACACGCTCAAAAAGCTCTCGCTCACCGAGGGCGGAGCGACGCTCCACTGGGTGCGGCTCGCGGTTTTGATTGGCGCTCTGCTGGGCATGATCTCGTCGATCCTGGTCTTCCAGATCGGGCAGGCGCGCGTGTGGTTCGCCATGTCGCGCGACCGGTTGCTGCCGTCGGTTTTCTCGAAGGTGCATCCACGCTACCGCACCCCGGCAGTCTCAACCTGGGTGGCCGGATTTGTCGTAGGGCTGCCGGCTGGGCTGCTCGACATCGGCACGTTCTCCGACCTGTCGAATATCGGAACGCTCTTTGCCTTTGTACTGGTATCGGCTGGCGTGCT
>JAATFH010000318.1 GCA_015655315.1 Terriglobales bacterium | reverse complement strand
TTGAACGAACCCACATCCACCTGTGGCATAAAGCTCTTCGGCATGATGACAAACAGAATGATGGTAACAATGCTCATCCCGATGCTGGCGGCGATGGTGACTCGGGGATGACGCAATACCACATCCAGCGAGTGACGATAGGCGCGCTCCAAGCGGCCATACAGCCGTTCGGTCCACTGCACAAACGCGCTCTGTCGGTGTCCGCGCGCACCGAGGAAACGGCTGCAGAGCATGGGCGTGAGCGTAAGCGCGGTGAAACCCGAGAGCAGGATTGAGACAGAAATGGTGACGGCAAATTCCCGCAGCAGACGCCCCAGCACTCCGTTGAGAAAAATGATGGGGAGGAAAACCGCGACCAGCGACACGGTCATGGAGACGATGGTAAAACCGACTTCACTCGCGCCATCGCGTGCCGCCTGTATGCGGCTTTTCCCCATTTCCAGGTGGCGTACGATGTTCTCGATCATCACGATCGCGTCATCAACGATGAAGCCCACCGACAGCGTGATGCCCATCATCGAGAACATGTCCACTGAATACCCGAGCAAGCGCATCGCGATGAACGTGCCAAGGATGGAGACGGGTATCGTTGCGCTAGCCACTAACGTGGACGACGCCGTCCCGAGAAATGCAAAGATGACCACGACGACCAGTGCAATAGTGATCAGCAAAGTTCTGTTTACCTCGGCAATCGAGTCGCGCACCTGATCGGCCTCGTCCGCAACCTTCCCGAAGGAGACTCCGGGCGGCAGAGAATGGCGCAGCGTGCGGATTACCTCTTTGACGTGATCCGCGACCTCGACCGTATTCACGCCCGGCTGCTTGCGTACCGCGAGGATCACGCTGCGTTGGCCGTTGATCCAGAATCGGCTCTTGTCGTTGCTGGAGCTGTTGATAACATCGGCAACCTGATTCAGACGCAGTGGAACTCCGTCTCGCCACGCGATGACGACGTTGGAGAATTGTTCGGCGCTGGTCATCTGGCTGTTCGTCTGGAGCGAGTAGTCGCGCGCGTTTCCAAACAGCGTTCCCGAGGGCAGGCTGGCGCTGTTCGTGCTGAGCGCCGTGCGCACCTGCTCCAGGTCGAGTCCATATGCCGCCACCCGCGAAGGATCTGCCTGCACCCGAATCGCCGGCCTTTCCGGTCCCCAGACCGGCACCTGCGAAACACCGCTGACCATGGCAATGCGTTTCGCGAAAACATCGTTGGCATACTGTGCGAAGTCATCCAAAGAGAGCGTGTTCGACGACATCTCGAGCCACAGGATCGGTTCATCTGTCTGGTTCACCTTCGAATATGCCGGCGGCGATGGCATGTTCGCCGGCAGATCACCCGACGCGCGAGCAATGGCTGCCTGCACATCCTGCGCGGCTGCATCGATGTTCCGATTCAGTTCGAACTGCAAACTGATATTTGTCTGGCCAGTGGTGCTCGACGAAGTCATGTTCGCCAGCCCCGGAATCATCGAGAATGCGCTTTCCAACTGCGTGGCGACCGTGGAAGCCATCACGTCGGGATTCGCACCCGGCAAATTCGCCGATACGTAGATACCGGGGTATTCGACCTCAGGAAGATTGCTCACCGGCAGCGCGAAATAGCAGAGCGCTCCGAAGCCGGCGATTGCCGCGGTGATCAGTGTCGTGGTCGTAGGGTGCTGTATGAAGAAGTCTGTAAATTGCATTGCGCGTCGCCCTTGAAAACCTGATACCCACCAGTCACGAAGTTTGCGTTGTTGCCGACTTGATTACGGAGACCTTCGCGCCTGCTGTGAGGCGAAGTTGCCCTTCCGTCACCACCACGTCCCCAGGGCGAATCCCACTGGCGACCACCGCCAGCCCGTGTCCGTCGCGCGGAGTGTAAACGCGCTCTACTGATACCGGCGTCATCGTGGCGCGGCCGCCGTGAATTACCCACGCATACATGCCATTGAGTCCGCTTTGGATACACGAATCGGGAACGACCGTCCTGGCGGTATCCATGCGCAGGCGAACACTCACATGGACAAACTCTCCGGGCCACAAAACCCCATCGGAGTTAAGAAAGACAGCCTTCAACCGAATCGCACCCGTTGCGGCGTTGACCGTGTTATCGATGAAGGCGATGTGCCCATCCAAGTCCGTGCCTCCGGGGACGTTCGCCTCCACCTTCAGTGGATACTGCGCGTTCAGCCGCTGCACTTCCGACAGCGACTGTTCGGGAATCCCAAACGTGACATAGATGGGGGCCAGCTGCAGCAACGTGACTAGAGTCGTCTCATTGTCGCGCACCAGATTGCCCGTCTTTACCAGCACTGCACCCGCGCGACCGGAAATGGGAGCGACAACGCTGGTCAGGTTTTGCTGGAGCTGCGTTTCCGCGAGCCGCGCCCGGTCGGCCTTCAGCGTGCTTTCGGCCGCAGCCAGCGTAGCTTTATCGGAGGCGAGCCCGGCTCTTGCCGTGTCGCGCGCCGTCGTGAGCTGGTTGACGCGCTGGCCGGAGATAACGCCGAGCTGCCCGAGTTTTACTGCGACCTCGGCTTCCGACTGGCTCTGCTTTTGGGCCGCCGTGTCGCGCGCCAGAAAGGCACGCGCCTGATCCTCCATGGCAGCGTCGCGCTCCGACACGGCCCGAAGTTCCGCAGCCTGGCGGTCCAGAACCTCGCGGTTGATAGTAAACAGCAACTGCCCCTTGCTGACGTTCTGCCCTTCAGCGAAAGCTACACGCTCGATTGGCCCCGCAACTCTCGACTTAACGTCGACGCTGTTGATCGCCTCTACATTTCCAACAGCCGCTATCTCCAGGGGAACATCCTCGATCATGGCTCGAACTGCCCGAACGGGAATTTCTGCCGTCGGTGCGTCATCTGTCTTCGCGACCAAGCGCGAACAGGAGGTGAGGGACAACGATGCCGCGAGCGCCAGGAGGGACAGCTTTCCGATTCCATTGCTCACGTCGGGCACCTCCTGCTCAGAATTCCCGCAACGGAGCCGCAAATCTACCGGAATGCAGTGGAGCCTGTGAGATTTGCAGGGAAACTTACCGCGAGCCGGCGCGAATCAATTCCGCTTTCCTCGAAAAGCCTCCGAATTTCCCGCTATGCAATCCGGCTCAGCAAATTCCCTGCACAAATAGCCGTGTTCCCTGCAAAGCTATGGAGCGCAAGCCGCAACCGGGAGGATACTGTCTTTAGTACCATGCCCCAGTCGGCGCAATGGCCAGCGGCTTGATCATCACGATGGAGCTCATTCACATGAACGCATTGACAGCTGCCTCACAATCCTTCCCGACCTCTTCCGGAATGGACTTGTCGGCTGGCTCACTCCGTTCGAGAGTGCGATTGAATGGCCACGTCCTTCTCTTCGGGGTGGCCACCGCCCTTGCACTCGCATCGGCAAGCGAATGCCAGTCTGTTACGCATCTGCCCTCTCTCATGTATGGAGCCGTCCTCTGGATTTGGTGGGCGCTGATTGCCAGTGCCATGTGGAAACTCAGTCAGCTGGCGCCGAGGGTGACGATCTTCTCATCCAGGACAATAGCGGCTCATCTCGCCGTCGGATCTTTATTGAGCTACGTCCACCTGTTACTGCTCTGGAGCCTCGGTTTCACCTGGGCTGGATGGGCTCCCGGCCAAACAGCACAAATGATGTGGGATTATCTCCTCAACCCGAACCGCTTCGGAATTGAGATCCTGATCTATGACTTTATCTTTGCAACCACAGGAATTATCCAGTTCCAGTTCCGCGCCCAGCGCGAGGCAATCCGCACGCTCGAACTAGAGCGGCAGTTATCAGCCGCACATTTGCAGGCGCTTCAGATGCAACTCGAGCCGCATTTCCTCTTCAACACGCTCAATGCGATCACTACTCTGGTAGAACTCGGCCGACAACAGCAAGCCGCAGAGATGCTCGCACATCTCAACGCCATTCTGAAGACTACTCTTCAGCTAGCGGGTCCTGAGAAAGTCCCACTCTCCCAGGAGCTGGAAATCGTGGAGAACTACCTCGCCATCGAGCAAGTGCGCTTTGCCGATCGTCTCCGCCTCGAATTCAAAGTGGACCCCAACGCCCTAGACGGGCTCATCCCCTGCTTCCTTTTGCAGCCAATCGTTGAGAATGCCATTCGGCATGGCATCGCGCATTGCGAAAACGAAGGTCTGATCGAAGCCTCAGCCAGGCGGGAGGGAACGAAGCTCCATCTGCGTGTGCGTGACAGCGGCTCTGCGCCCGTGGGTGAAGTCTCTTCCGGCGGTCATGGCATCGGTCTGAAGAACACACGCGCCCGCCTCGCTCATTTCTATCCTCAAGACCACGTCATGACCGCACAGCCGCTCAGTATGGGTGGCTTTGAAGTCGCCATCACGATTCCTTACGAACGCCGCCATCAATGAAACTACGGGCGCTGATTGCCGACGACGAACCGCTCGCTCGCGAGCGCCTTCGTTTCCTTCTTGCGGCTGACAACGAGATCGAAATCACCGGGGAGTGCCGCAACGGCCGAGAGGTAATTTCAGTCCTGCGTGAGTCACCCGTGGACGTGCTGTTTCTGGATATTCAGATGCCGGGCCGTGGCGGTTTCGAGGTTGTTGAGCAGATCGGCGCAGAGAAAATGCCGGCCACCGTATTTGTAACCGCACATCAGCACTATGCGGTGCAGGCCTTTGAGGTGCAGGCGCTCGACTATCTGACCAAGCCCGTTGAGGCAGAGCGGCTGCATGCCACTCTGGCCAGAGTCAGAGAGCGTATCGCAGCTAATCGTGCGCTCATCACGCAGGAACAACTCAAATCTGTTCTCGCCGCGATGGAGACCGGCGCCGCCCCGGTTCGTAAGGAGTACCCGACTCGCCTGCTGGTCCCCAACGGCACTAAAGACTCGTTCGTTACCATCCGCGAAATCGACTGGATCGAAGCCGCGGATTATTACTCGTGCCTTCATGTGGGCGCGAGAACTCTCATGCTGCGTGAGACCATCAAGCAACTGGTCTGCATGCTCGATCCGCGACGATTCGTACGCATTCACCGCTCCATCATCGTCAATATCGAGCAGGTGCGCGAAATCCTCCGCGAAGGCCGCAGCGAAGGAGCCGTGGTTCTGCACAGCGGCCAGAAGCTGAAGATGAGCAAGAAAGGCTGGCAGACCCTCATCGAGGTTAGCGGGAAACTGACAACATAATTTCTGCTTTCCTGTGCAATTGCGCCCAAGTCTTTGAGCCGGAATCGGGACATTCCCCGCCATGGACTGTCGAGGTCAATACGTGATAAATACAACTCACTCATCGAGAAGGGGTTGGTAACGAAACATCTTCGGAGCTGCGTTGCGGCCAACCGGTTTTACCGACTCCTCCACGGGGACCAGTCCAGTCGTATCGAGTTGCGCGCCGGACGGAATCAGGATTGTATCCACCACTTTGCTATCGCTGGAACCGGTGTAAACCGCCACGCGTGATGCGTCGATACCTTTGTCCCCGACAAGATAGGCCTTGGTATTGACGGCGCGCCGAGCGGCATCCAACTAGTCTCTTTTCCCGGATGACTGTTCGCTGGTCTCACTGTTACCCACCACAGCGACTCTGGCGTCGGGTGAGTGCTGCAGAGTCAGAGCGACGTCATCGAGACAGGCCTTAGCTTCATTGTCGACGCGTGTGGGACGTCCTGAGTCCCGCCCAAAGGTGAGGAGCAGAGCTTCTGTGTCGAGACCGTCCTGCGTGGTGCGTTGGGCGCTACCCGTTTGCGGCTGGTCCGGCAATTTCTTGTGGAGAGCGTCCTTCTCTCATCGCTCGCCACAGCCCTAAGGCTGATGATCGCGGTTATTGTCACGATCCCTGATCGGGTATGCAGGGACGCTCGATGCTCACGTATCTTCGCGTCCTGCAAAAATGCTGCGCTTGCCATTCGGCAAACTGAGCACGGCAATTCATGTCGATGTTGGGTGCTTGCCTTTAGAGGTGGGCCCTGCCTTGTTAACAACCCTGCTCTTTGGCCTTGCTCCGGCCGATCAGCGGCACGCGCACCGACCTTCAGAACGCCAGCAGGCAGCCACCATGAGCATCAGCTCGGGCCGGGAACAACGGTTACTGCGCCATGGACTATTGGTCTTCGAAGTCGGCTGGCGGTGGTGCTCCTCTCCTTCGTCGGCTTGCTGCTTCGCAGTTTCGTGAATGTCCTGAGTTACGATTCGGGCTTTGACCCGAGCAATACACTGACCGGGCATCACGCTTCTAAGCAGTGAGCCTTATGATGCCTCGGCAGAGCGCACGCGTAATTTTGTAGATCAGGTACTAACTCGTCTCAAAGGGCTTCCTGGCGTCGAGGCGGCGGCTATCTTCATGGGATGAGCAGGTCCTCCTTCGGAGGACCTGCTCATCCCATTTATGAGGACTGATCTAGTTGAGAGATCCTTTTCGCCGCGGCTAGGAGGCCGTCTACATGGCGAAAAAAGCGAAGAAAACTCCAAAAACGTTCTCAGGCTTCCCGACCTTGACCTATTCAAAATCAGCGGTGCTCAACAGCCTTCCGTCTCTGAACTCGCCGGCGGTCGGACGAACATGCCATCAGCGACTTCATCGAGTGGTACTGCTCCGAGCTACGGCTCGCGTTTCTTCTTGCGTTTGCTTCCACTCATAGACATCTCCCTCATGATTGCTGCCCTCAATGCGGTGGATCATGAGGTTAATAGAGTCACTGCGTGTTATGTCTACGCTATGCTGTTAGCAACTTGGTGAT
>JAATFH010000482.1 GCA_015655315.1 Terriglobales bacterium | reverse complement strand
TCTCCTTGAGCTTGTTTACGCTCTATGCGGTCAACACCGTATCGGTCAGTCGCTGCATGACCTGAACGGAATAGGCGCGATCCTCAGCCCCGCTGCCTGCCTGCGCATTCGCCGCTACCCAAAACAGAGAGCATGTAGAGAGAATCCCGGCAGCCAATCCTCTCGCAAGCCCGGTCACGCCCTAATATTCCTTGCGCTTGGCCAGATCAAGCAGCGCGAACAACAACACGGCAACCACTGTATTGATCAGTGCGCGAATCACCTCGTGAATCCAGCTCCACGCGTACGGCTGGGCCAGCAATCGCCGCACCAGCAGCCAATACATACCGCTGTGTAAAAAGACAAAGCCGAATGTCAGCAGGGCGCGCGTCCCGTGATTTTCGGTATCAATGCGCACACCCAGCGAAGCTGCAAGATAGCCAATGATCGATTTGCAGATGCCGAAAATGCCGAGCGGCTGGCGTGTAAGGGCATCCTGCGCAATACCGATCACTCCGCCCACCAGTGTTCCGGCAATCGGGTTCCGCCGCGTGATCGCGAAATAGATCGTGATCAGCAGCGGCAGGTCGAGAATATCGAAGCGCGGAAAATGCAGGGAAACAAACGACTGCAGCCCCAGCGCCAGCAACGGCACCAGGATAAAGACAATCAGGGGATAAGGCTGGACCTCAAGATCGCGCCGTGACACGGCAGCCAGTCGGCTCATTACTGCGGACCTCCCTGCGGCTGTGGCGCAGGAGCCGTCTGCTGGGGTTTAGGCTTTTGCAGCATCGACGGGGGCGGCCGGCTGCCGTCATCCGGAACCAGTTCCGGCCCCTTGCGTTGCGCGGGTGCCGTGGCCGGAGGCCGTTGCGTCTGCGGAGTGGAAGTCTGCTGCTGCCCCAAAGTTGCTCCCGAAGCAGGCGGCGTGGGCTTCTTAGCGCCCGAGGGCAGCGGACCATCCACAATCACTTTCGTCTTCACCGCAGGGGTCGTCGCAACCGTCTCGCTACCAACGCCTGCAGGCCGCGGACTCGCAGTGCGTGGAGCAGTGGTTCCCGTAGTAGCAGGAAGACCGTTTCCGGTCACCGCAGCCGGTGTCGCGCGAGGCTGCGTCTGGGCGGCAGACGGCACAGGCACAGACGTGCTGTTTCCAGCTGCATTGTGAGTGGGCGTACCGTTGGCAGAAGCGGATGAGCCATTCAGTCCGGGTCTGGCAGTTATAGTTGTTGCGCTGGCCGGAGCAGTCGTCGCGCTACGAGATGAAACTGCGGGCATGGTCGCTGTCGGCGCATGAGACGACCCAGTTGCCGTCGCTGAAGCGGCAGCCGCCGGACGCGCACCCGGCGTCGGGGGTGGGCGGCTGCCATCCTCCGAAACCAGCTCCGGCGACTTCTTCTTCGGCGCGGCTACAGCCGTCTCAGCCGCAGAACCATCGGGATTATTGTTCGCAGGCGGCGCGACGCGTGGCTTGGGTGCGCTCGCAGTAGTATTTCCGGTGCCCTCCGATTGCGGTGCGAGACGCGCGCCCGGCGTCAGAGTTGTCGCCGCCGGAGTCGTGTTCGGAGTAAAGCGGTCCGGATGCAGAGCGGGTGGCGGACGCAAGGGTCGTGCAATCGCCTCTCCCTCCGCATCGGGCGCTTCATCGCTGGTTCCGCCATCGGTCTGCGGCGCGTCTGGATCGACGCGGCTCGGCAGGCGTTCCGCCAGAATCTCGGAAGCCTTCAACTGCTCGGCGTTAGAGGCCGCCTCGCTCTGGATCATGTCCAGCTTCTGCCTGGGCGTCACCTGGTCGCCCATGTTGGTAATGATCAGGACCTCTTCGAGCTGAGAAAGGTTCGCCGCCGGATGAATCAAAACATCGACCATCGGGTCGTGCTCGGGATCGGTGATCACGCGATCGACCACGCCCACAGCCAGCCCGCGCGGAAAGATCTGATCGCCGCCGCTGGTAATGACCGGCTCGCCTTCCTTGATGCGCTCGTCCGGCATGACGCTCGTTACCTGCGGCTGCCCCAGGGCAGTGCCGCGCAGGATGCCGCGAATGCGTGTCGTCGCCAGAATGACGCCCGCGCCGCTGGTCGGGTCGGTGATTTCGAGCACCTGGCTGGTATGGGGAAAGACTTCGCGAATCCGGCCTACGATCCCCTCCGCCGTAATGACCGGCATGTCTACCTCAACGCCATCTTTCGACCCCTTATTGATCGAAAGAATGCGCGACTGCTCCGTGCCCGAGGTACCGATAATCTGCGCCGGCACGGTCTGGTAGACATACTTCTGCTTAAAGGCCAGTAACTGCTGCAACCGCTGCCCCTGGCGCGCGTCCTCTACAATTCCGCCCTGCTCGATGCGCAGGCGCTGCAACTCCAGCTGAAGGTCTTTGTTTTGCTGGCGAACGTGGATGAGGTCGAGGTAGTTGTCCCAGACGCCGAGAATACTGCTGCCCAACCAGTGCACCAGCCGCTCCGGCGGCGAAACCAGGCTGATAGCCCAGTACCGGATCAGGCGCACGCCACCGGCATCCGGCTGCGCATGCTCCTTCGGCAGTGGGCGGCGCACCTGGATGGCGACCCCGATGACCTGCGCCAGAAGCACCACGATCAGGACCAGGGCGTTCTTATAACGGCTGAAGAAGGATTCCATGGTTACTGATGCCTAATGCTCAAGCGCGAAATGCCAGCCTCGTATGACACAACTAATCAATCTTGATCTTACGCAGCAAACGAAAATCGCTGAGCATTTTTCCTGTTCCGAGAACCACGCTGGCTAACGGGTCGTCGGCAATCGAAACCGGCAGCCCGGTCTCCTCGCGAATACGCTTATCGAGGTTCTTGATCAGCGCCCCGCCGCCGGTCAACACGATACCGCGGTCGCTGATGTCGGCGGAGAGCTCGGGCGGCGTCCGCTCCAGCGCTACGCGGATCGCATTCATGATGGTTGAGATGCACTCGCCCAGCGACTCGCGAATCTCGCTGTCGTCAATCGTGATGGTCTTGGGCACGCCCTCGATCAGGTTGCGCCCCTTGATCTCCATGGTCAGCGGCCTGTCCAGCACGTAAGCGGACCCCAGCTCGATCTTGATCTGCTCGGCAGTCCGCTCGCCAATTAAGAGGTTGTATTTGCGCTTCAGATAATTGGTGATCGCCTCGACCATCTGGTTCCCGGCCATCGGCACCGATCGTGAATACACAATGCCCGACAGCGAAATGACCGCGATATCGCTCGTTCCACCGCCAATATCGACAACCATATTGCCGTAGGCCTCGGT
>JAATFH010000232.1 GCA_015655315.1 Terriglobales bacterium | reverse complement strand
TCGATATCGCGGATGGCGATTTCGTTCGCATTCCCAAGGGCACTGCACACACCTATAAGAACGTCGGAGCCATTCCCGGAAAAATGCTGGTCATTCTTTCACCCGGAGGCTTCGAACGCATGTGGGCGGAGCTGGGACAGCCGGGCTCACTGAACCACCAGCCCAGAGTGGATGATCCGTCTGTCTTGAACCGGCTTCTCTCTCTCGCGCCGGTCTACGGGCTGGAAATCTGTTCCTGACCTCCAGGCCTGTCCATTTCCGTACATTCCAGTTCATTTCTGGACAGCAGTACTCTTAGAGTCTGGCGATAAACAGCTAACTTTTGAGTGATTTAACTGTTTATCCTTTGGCTGCGAAACTGCTACGGTATCGAATCAGGAGTGTGTCCGCATGTTCCTGAATGATCTTCGCCTCGCCTTGCGCCAGCTCTATAAAAGCCCGGCCTACGCGCTGGCTGTCATCTTCACCCTTGCTCTCGGCATCGGTGTCAACACCGCTGTCTTTAGCATGGTCGATGGTTTCATGCTGCGCCGCCTGCCGTACCCGGAACCGGAACGTATGGCAGCCCTCGTGGTACACATTCAGGGAGTAAGCCAGAGCAGCGGAAAATCCATTACCCAGGATGACAACAGCTTTACCGGCGAATGGTGGCGGCTGCTCAAAGACAATGTCAGCGGCGTGACCTTCGCTTCTTATTCCGGGACCACCAGCGGAGTCAATCTCAAGGCGGGAACAGACGCAGGCGGAGCGGTGAGCTATGTTCACAACTCCCGCGTCTCCGCACGTTATTTCGACGTTCTCGGCATCCCGCTCTATCTCGGCCGCAGCTTCAGCGAGCAGGAAGATGTCCTGCACGGTCCTGCGGTAGTGGTCTTAAGCTATGCGCTCTGGCAATCTACGTTTCATTCCGACCCGAAACTGATCGGAAAGTCGATCGATCTCAGGGGCGAGCCATACGTAGTCGTCGGCATCCTGCCAAAGAATGTCGTAACGCCGACCCGGGCCGACGTCTTCACCCCGCTGCAACCGGCGACTACCGGAGAGTGCGGCGGTAACAACTGCGGCATCATCGTTCGCCTCAAGCCGGGAGCGAGCTGGCAGCAGGTAAACGCACAGCTCGGCCATGTTCGCCTGCCATTCTTCTCTGAAGTCGAAACCCAAAACCATGGGCGCGCATGGGTCTACGCGCGTCCGATGCAGCTTGACCTCGCCGGTGAAATGCACGATGAAGTCTCCGCACTCATGCTCGCCGTCAGCTTCATCCTGCTCATCGCCTGCGCCAATCTTGCCGGACTTGCGCTCGTCCGCATCTCCCGCCGCACCCCGGAGATCGCAACTCGTCTTGCGCTTGGAGCGACGCGACTCGACGTGCTCCGCCAGCTTTGGGTGGAAAACCTGGTGCTCGCCCTCACTGGTGCGGCGGCAGGACTTTTTCTCGCCGTGCTCGTCCTCAACGGGCTGCGCGGCTTTCTGCCGGAGGAGATGATCCCGCTGGGCGGCTTCCACCTCGATGCCCGTGTACTCGCCTTCACCTTCGGCGCATCCCTCCTCACCAGCCTGCTCTTCGGAGCGTTGCCCGCGTTGCAGATGCGTCGCGTCGATCTACGCTCCGCGATTGCCGCTGGCAGCAAGGCTGTCTCCGGCGGATCGGGCCGTACCCGCCAGTGGCTGATAGGAACGGAAGTCGCGCTTACCGTGATTCTTCTTGCCGCTGCCGGACTGCTCGTCCGTACGCTGGTTCACCTCGAATCATTGCCCCCGGGCTTCGATCCGACAAATGTAATGACCGCCAAGGTCTCGCTCGACGACGCCCGCTATCACAACCCTGCGGCATTTCAGTCGCTGTTGCAGAAGAGTGTTGCTGCCATGCGCCGGATTCCCGGGGTGCAGAACGCCGCCGTCGGCCTCAGCGTGCCCTACGAACGCGGCCTGAATTGGCCCATTACCATCAAAGACGGCAAGCAGGCCGGAGCGCAGGATGGCTCCAGTCTCTCCTACGTAACGCCAGCCTATTTTGCGACGTTGCGTATCCCTGTTCTTGCCGGACGCGTCTTCACCGACGCCGATACCGCGACATCGCAGCCGGTGGCTGTCGTCAACACTACTTTTGCAAAACAGTTTTTCGGTGAAGCCTCACCCGTTGGCAGTCATTTCACACTCGGCATCGAAAATCTCTCGGACAACGTGACTTACACCATCGTCGGCGTTGTTTCCGAAGTAGCCAAGAAGCCAGGGATGTCCCGGAGCGCGCCCCTCTCGCACGAGCCGGTCTTCTATCTCACCGCCACGCAGACGCCGCAGGGTGTGGTCAACGGGGCTCACATCTGGTTCCAGCCTTCATGGATCGTCCGCACACGCGGACCCATTCAGGGATTGACGGAATCCATGCAGCGCGCGCTCGCCGAAGTCGATCCCGACCTACCGTTCTCCGGCTTCTATTCCATGCAACAGGTTCTCGATGAGCAGCTCCAGATGCAGCGCATACAGGTCTTGCTGCTGACAATCCTCGGCTCACTCGCGCTCGTGCTTTCTGCTATCGGCATCTACTCGCTGGTCTCGAACCTCGTCGTGCAGCGCACGCGGGAAATCGGCATCCGCATCGCGCTTGGCTCAACAATCGAGGAGGCTATGATTCATGTCGGCTCTTCGGGACTCATCGCCGCAGGCGCGGGTCTCACCGCAGGCATCGCTCTCTCATTCGTCGCGATGCGGGCACTCGCAAGCGAAATCTATGGAGTGCAAACCTACGACCCGATTACATTCGGCGCAGTCCTGCTGATCCTCGCCCTGATCGCCCTCGTGGCCAGCTTTCTGCCCACGCTGCGCATCAGCCGTATTCAACCAGCGGACACTTTACGCGCCGAGTGACCCTTCCGCATTCTCTATGAAGAACGTCGACCGGTGGAACAAAGTCATGAAGCGCCTCTTTTGTAACTGACAGGAGCACAATATGCTCTCCGATATTCGCTACGCATTCCGCCGTCTCCGCAAAGCACCCGGATTCACGGTGACCGCGGTGCTTACCCTGGCTATTGCCATCGGAGGGATCACCGCTGTCTTCTCAATCATCGAATCCGTTCTGCTGCGGCCTCTGCCTTTCCTTGCCCCCGGGCAACTGGTAAGCCTGCACGAAGGCATTGCGAACACCTTTGAAGGCCAACTGCCAGCGCCGGACGTCATCCAGTTTGCGCGTGACAATCGCAGCTTCACCGGGGTGGGTGGATTTGTCTCCGCCGAATATGAGCTGACCGGCGCGGGCGAGCCCTTCCATACTCGCGCCGAACGCGTCACCGCATCGCTCTTTCCGTTATTAGGTGTCAGCCCGATGCTGGGCCGCAACTTCACGCAGGGCGAAGACGACAACTCCGCACCGGTCGTAATTCTCAGCTATGCGTTCTGGCGCGAGCGCTTCCACGCAGACCCATCCATTGTTGGCCATACCGTCGACATCGATCGCCGCCCTTACACCATCGTTGGCGTGATGCCCAACAATTTTGAGTTTCCACTTGATCCGGGACGCCTCAGCCATCGCGATCTCTGGGTGCCCATGAGTTTCACGCCGGAAGAGAAGCAGGACGAGACCGACAACTTTCAATACGGAGCTATCGCCCGGCTTAAGCCCGGCGTCTCACTCGCGCAGGCGCAGACCGATCTCGCCCGCATGGTCGGCGCAATTGAGGCGCAGATTCCGCCGCAGGATGGAATCCACCTCACCAGCCGTGTCGCATCGCTCCAGGACGAGACCGTGCAAAGTGCGCGGCCACTGTTACGAATTCTTTTCGGAGCCGTCTTTCTTGTGCTCTGCATCGCCTGCGTCAACCTTGCGAACCTGCTGCTTGTCCGCGCCGCGGGCCGCCGCCGCGAATTCGGAGTCCGTCTTGCTCTCGGCGCAGCGCGCCGCGTCATGCTGCGGCAGTTGCTGACGGAAAGCATTTTGTTGAGCGCCATCGGCGGTTTAGCCGGAATCGTCATCGCAGTGGTTGTCGTTCATTCTGGTGCGGCTTTTCTGCCTTCATCGCTGCCGCGCATCTCCGAGATCTCGCTCAGCTGGCCGGTGCTTTTCTTCGCTTTCGCACTCATCGCCCTGACGGGGATCCTCTGCGGTCTCGCGCCGGCGCTTTCCAGTATTCGAACGGACGTGCTCGACGCTCTGCGCGATGGCGGCCATGCTGTTGGCGGCGGCCATGCTCAGCGCCGTCTGCGCAGCGTGCTGGTGATTACCGAGACAGCGCTGGCCCTGTTACTGCTTGTTGGCTCCGGTCTGCTGCTGCGCAGCTTTGCGCGCATGCTGGAAACCGATCCCGGCTTCGAACCGCAGCACGTTCTCACCGCGCATCTCACGCTTCCAACACAGGATTATCCGACGCAGGACAAAGTGAATGGTTTCTACAAAGAGCTTGTCCTCCGCCTCGCCGCACTGCCGCAGGTTCGCGCCGCAGGAGCCTCCAGCAATGTTCCGATCATCGGAATCAACTCCGATCGGAACTTCGTTCCCGAAGGCTATGTTTCCAGCAACGGACGCCCCTGGGGCAGCTCATCGAACTACTACGTAGTCGGCGATTACTTCCGCGCGATGCACATTCCACTCGTGCGCGGGCGGTACTTCTCAGCAGCGGATGACAAACCCGACGCTCCACTCACCGCGATTATCAGCGAAAGCCTCGCCCGGCATTACTGGCCCGCGCAGGACCCTATCGGCAGACGCCTGAAATTTGGCGGTAACCAGCACAGTCCTTTTCCTTATGCCACGGTTGTCGGCGTCGTGGGAGATATCCGCCAGGGCCCGCTCGATCAGGAAATCTATCCGCAGATGTACGAGCCGCTCTCTCAACTCAACCGGCAATTCGGTCCTAAAACAGAGCAGATCATGGGCGGCAGGCCACACAGCAGGGGACACCTCGTCCTGAATACGGCAGGCGATCCCGCAGCTCTCGCTGTCAGCCTTCAGAAAACTGTGCATCAGCTCGATCCGCAGCTGGCGCTGGAAAATATCGAAAGCATGGACTCGGTCGTTTCTTCAACGGAAGCTCCGCGCCGCTTCAACACCATTCTGCTGAGCGGTTTCGCCGCTGTCGCATTGCTGCTATCGCTCCTAGGCATTTACGGAGTGCTCGCTTACTCGGTTCATGAGCGCGCCCGCGAAATCGCCATCCGCATGGCGCTGGGTGCGACACGCGAATCCGTCCTGGGACGCATTCTGCGCTCTGCGCTCACACTCACCGGAATCGGCATCGCCGCGGGGCTCGTTGCCTCGCTCTGGCTCACGCGTTTCCTTGAATCGCTGCTCTACGGAGTCAGGCCGCTCGATCTGCCTGCCTTCCTTGGGGCTGTCTTCGTTCTGCTTGCCTGTGCGCTCCTCGCAGGATGGTTGCCCGCACGCCGGGCCGCCTCGATCGATCCAATGCAGACTTTACGGGCCGAATAAATCATCCGGAAGCAGCATTTAGGACGTAAATCCCATCCCATAATGTTGTCGTCTCTATCGACTGTGATACATTGCGAGCGCAGTTGAATTCGATCATGTTCTGCAAACGTCTCTCCCGTGCAGAGTAGGTTGCACAGGCTTACTAGACAGCAGTAACCAACCCTTAAGGAGGGTATTTCATGAAACGTGTACTGGCTGTAGCACTTGGTATGTCTCTTGCGCTGCCACTCGTCGCTCAGGAAAAGGAACAGCAGCGAATCAAGGAATCCACTCAGGTTCTGAAGGAGATTCTGGCGACTCCGGATAGGGGCATTCCCAAGGATCTTCTCGATAAATCAGAATGTGTTGTCGTCTTTCCGTCGGTCAAAAAAGCGGCCTTCGTAGTAGGTGGCAGCTATGGTCGCGGCGTCATTACCTGCCGCTCAGGGCAGGATTTCACCGGCAAATGGAGCGCCCCGGCCATGTTCGCTCTTGAAGGGGCGAGCATTGGCTTCCAGATCGGCGGGCAGGCAACGGATTTTGTACTGCTCGTGATGAATGAAGGCGGCGCGAACTCCGTCATGTCCAGCAAGGTAAAACTCGGTGCCGATGCTTCGATCGCGGCAGGACCGGTTGGACGCAACACCAGTGCTGAAACCGATGTCGTGATGAAAGCGCAGATCCTTTCGTGGTCGCGTGCACGCGGCGTTTTTGCGGGAATCTCACTCGCCGGTTCGACCATGCGTTCAGATGGCGATGGCAACAAGGCTCTGTATGGACAGGACCTCGATGCAAAGCAGATCGTTCGTGAAGGCAAGGTAAAGGCCCCGGCGGCGGCTCTGCCTCTGCTCAGCCTGCTCAACAGGACAACGCCGAAACACGCCAATTAAGGGAACTGGGCTCGCCAGTATAAAAACCCCGCGTCAGCAATCACAGCGCGGGGTTTTTGTTTAAGAAATAGTAGTTGCAACGAATTTAGTGTGGATTTTTTCCCTTTGCCATAACACGGCTTTGGTGTGTCTGCATTTCACAGTCCGCATCGCCTGCGAGAAAAATCAGAACTAGTTCGGATCGTCACCTGGGAATATCTGCCATCCATCAGTGTTATGTACAGGCAGCTACCTAACCAATTCTTAAGGTGCAACGTATGGAGCAATTGGCGACCGAATTAGCAGAGTCACTGTATCAATTCATATCTGTCTGGAGACTGCTCGCGAAGCCTTTCCCCCAGGCCGACCTCTCGGACAAGCCTGGACTGGCGATAAGCTGGGCTGGCATTCCTTTTGTCTTTTACAACACTCTCTTCCTTACCGAACAGCTTTCAGATGCACGTGTACTAAAGGACAGAGTGCACGAAGCAGCCGGGTACATGCGTTCCCAACAGGACCCGGGATGGTTGGTCGTGTGTCTGGATAACCTGAGTGGTAGTGCACGGGAAGAACTCACCACGATTACCGGGCAGGAGAAACTTTCTCCGTTGCCGATGACCGGTATGGCGGGCAATATTCTCCCACTGGAGGAGCCTTTACATCCTTCGCTCCGGTTCGTCCCCATATCGGAGGAAGCAACCATCATCGATTTCGTGGATATGAATTGCATATCGTATGACATTCCGATCCAGTCGGGCCGATCTATTGTGGGGGAACACACGCTTTGGGACGAGCATGCCTTTGGGTTTGTCGCCTATGAAGACAACCAGCCAGTTGCAACGGCAACGGCGATTGTCAATGAAGACTGCCTCCTGCTCTTTCTGGTCGCAACAATGCCCGTCGCGCGGCGCAAGGGCTATGCAGATGCAGTGATACGGCGGGCTCTGAATACAGCTTACGAAGCGACCGGCATCAGGCGAACGGTGCTGCATGCTACCGATGCCGGATACCCGGTGTATCTGCACATGGGGTATCATCCCACCGGAAAATTTGTGGGGTACCTTCCGGTAGCAGAGAACAGATAGCAGGGCACAGACGAGCGAAAAGCCTGCGCAAAACCTGGAGGGCAGTGGCTTAGCTGATGGGTGGAAGGCGCTCCGAGACACCGAAAAGGAAAATACAACCCACCACAAGACTGTATACGGCGCCCGCGACAGATAGCAGCTGATAGAGGCGCGGACGATGTACCCCGCTCCCGTAAAGCCCGCTAAGGGCAGCAGTCATAATCGTGTTCATCGCAACAAGGCCGACAGCGAAGGCAATCAGTCCGAGAAACCCAAGCAGTGTTCCGCCCAGGCTCGCCGCCAGCAGGAATAGCATGAATTGCGTCGGAGTTTCGGCTCCCAGTCCATGCAACACGCCAATGCCGAAGACAGAACCGCCATTGTAGCTCCAGGCAAAGGGTTTCGGTTGGGGAAGGTCTTTGCGGAATATCCGGCGAGTACGCCAGATCACATGGCGCGAAGCATTGATCAGGAGCGCCCAGCGGCTCTGTATCAGTTGGTGGGAATGGGAATGCGATTTGGAGTGGCGGAGCAGGTTTGCTACCACCAGTATCCCCAGGACGATCAGCGTGATGCCGATCAGCCGCTCCGCCCATGCATCCAGGCGCGCGGGCAGGGAAACGTGCAGCAGAATCACCATGACACCCAGCGCGACCACGGTGAACGCGTGCCCAAGGGCATACAGCACACCCAGCCGCATTCCCTGACGTCCGCTCCGCTGTACCGCCGTGATATCGGAGATTGCCGCAAGGTGATCGTAGTCAAACCCATGGCGCAACCCAAGCAGGGCGCAGGAGCCGATCGCGAGTGTAAGCTTCCAATCCATCGAAGAACCAGGTTCAGTTTATCGCATTGAAGAAAAGAGCTGAATGAACCTATCCGCCAATTCGAACAAGCTGCTCAGCTTCTATGCGCGGGCCGAGGATCGACACTTTGGGCAGCTGGCCGCGCGCCATGGCGACTTCGTCGCAGCGGTAAAGACGCGGGCAGTTCTGACAGTCTTTGAAGACTTTGTCGGGAATGGCAGCGCGGTCTTCGACGACGCGAAAGCCGTAGCGGAAGAAAAAATCGGGAATGCGCGTAAACAGGCAGACGCAGCCGATGCCATGATTCTCAGCCTCATCGAGCAGAGCGCTGAGCAGGTTCGCGCCGACGCCCTGGCCCTTTGCTTCCGGGCGCACGACGATGGAGCGCACCTCGGCCAGATGCGGACCATAGAGATGCAGCGCTCCGCAACCGAGAAAGACTCCCGAGTCGCTTTCGGCGACAGTAAAGTCGCGGACGTTTTCGCAGATCTCGGCGAAGACACGCCGCAACAGCGTGCCGTCGTGCGAGAGACTATTTACCAGCTCGTAGATATTGGTAGCGTCCTGAAGGCGCGCCTTACGCACCAGCATGTACTGCCGCCTCCGGAGTGGAATCGACGCTGGCATAGGCATCGGCAAGTTTCTGCACGCGCGCCTCGGTATGTTTCAGGGCCTCACGAACGCGATGCCGCGCTGTGCCGCCGATGACGTCGTGGCAGTCCAGTGTTGCTTCCAGCGTGATAGCCGCGAAAAAGTCCTGCTCGAATTCAGGCCCGAATTGTTTCACTTCGTCCAAAGTAAGATCGTTCAACTCGCAACCCTTGTCCAGGCAATAGCGGACCGCGTTGCCAATTTTCTCGTGTGCTTTACGAAAGGGCACGCCCTTATATACAAGATACGTGGCCGCCGCCATTGCGTTCAAAAAGCCGATTTCACAGGCTGCCCGCATGCGATCGGTACGGAACTTGAGCGCGGCGGTAAACTTTGCCAGCAATTGGACGGTGATGCCCGTAGCACTGGTGGCAGCGAAGACAGGCTCCTGCGTCTCCTGCATGTCCTTGTTATAGGCAAGCGGCAGACCTTTGAGCAGCAGCGTGACCGCCTGGGCTGCGCCGTTGATGCGTCCCACCTTGGCGCGGATTAACTCGGTCAGGTCGGGATTCTTCTTCTGGGGCATCGCACTCGATCCGGTAGAAAAGGCCTCGGGCAGATCGACGAATCCAAATTCAGCCGTGGCAAAGAGAGTGATCTCTTCCGCAAAACGGCTAGCATGCAACGCCAGCAACGTAAGCGCGTGGAGATATTCAAGCACGAAGTCGCGGTCGCTGGTCGCGTCCATGCTGTTGAATGTCGGAGCCGTGAAGGCCAGTTCTTTGGCGGCGATGGTGCGGTCGAGCGCAAGCGTAGCGCCGGCAATTGGTCCGGAGCCCAGCGGAGAGTAGTTCAACCGCGCAATGCAGTCTTCGAGACGCGAGACATCGCGCAGAAGCATTTCGACGTAGGCGAGGAGCCAGTGGGCAACGAGAACGGGTTCCGCTCTTTGCAGGTGCGTGTACGACGGCATGACGGCATCGCCCGCGGCCTTTGCCTGTTCGACGAGCGCAAGCGCCCATGAGGCGATGTTGCCAATGAGCGTGCGCGCATGCGCGCGAATGTAGAGGCGCAGGTCGGTAGCAATCTGCTCGTTGCGGCTGCGGCCTGTATGGAGCTTGAGCCCGAGGTCGCCAATCGCTTCGACCAGCTTCATCTCGACGAAGTGGTGAATATCCTCGGCGTTCGACTGCTGCGCATCGCTGTCAAGATCGCGCGAGGCAATCTCGTCCAGTGCATGCGCAATGGCCGACTGCTCCGCGCTCGTCAGTATGCCCGCTGCCTTCAGCGCAAGAGAATGCGCCTTGCTGGCAGCAGTTTCTTCCTGGAGCAACTGCCGGTCAAAGCCAAACGAGCGTTGCCAGTGGTCGAAAGTCGGGTCAAGCGGCTCGCGAAAGCGGCCGGACCACATCTTGGCGTGCTGTTCGCTCATCACTTCTCTTCGCCTTTCGTTATGCTGCCGTTTTTCGTCGCCCCGTTTTTTGCTCCACTGTTCAGCTGCGGCATCTCCGAGCCGTGGCTCAGTGTGATGAGGCCGGTCTGCGCGTACGTCATCAGCTTGGCGCGGGTATCGGTGATATCGAGGTTGCGCATGGTGAGCTGGCCGATGCGGTCGCGCGGAGAAAAGGCAGACTCGGTCTTCTCCATGCTGAGGCGTTCTGGCGCAAAGGTGAGGTTGGGCGACTCGGTATTCAGAATCGAATAGTCGTTGCCGCGGCGCAGCTCGAGCGTGACCTCTCCGGTGATGGCGCTCGCCACCCAGCGCTGTGCGGACTCGCGGAGCATGATGGCCTGGGGATCGAACCAGCGTCCCTGATAGAGCAGGCGGCCCAGCTTGCGGCCGTTCTCGCGGTATTGCTCGATGGTGTCCTCGT
>JAATFH010000341.1 GCA_015655315.1 Terriglobales bacterium | reverse complement strand
TGCGCGGAATCGCCAGCTTCAATGTCGGTCTTGGTTTACGTTCGGTCATTCTTTCGTCTTTCCGGAGATTGCGTGGACCTGGTATGTGGCAATCGGCGCGATTGTAACGTTTGGGATTGGATATATGACAAGCCTCTTGGGAAAACGTAACCGTGTCGGGAGCGAATTGTAGATGAGGATGTGCGGGAGATGGCTTTTGTGTCTGGTTGCCGTGCTTGGCTGCATGCGTTGCCATGCATTGGCGCAAAGAACAGACTTCTCCGCTATCGATACGCTTGTCGGGCAGGCGGTTGAGCAGCATCACATTCCCGGAGCCGTTGTCGAGATTGGTCACCGTGGCCGGGTAGTATTTCGCAAAGCCTATGGCGAACGCTCGCTGGAGCCCGTCCATGAGGCGATGACGCTCGATACCGTCTTCGATATGGCTTCGCTGACCAAGCCCTTGCTGACCGCGACGGCTGTCATGCAGTTGTGCGAGCAGGGGAAGCTGAGCTTCAATGATCCGGTTGCGAAATATCTGCCTGAGTTTGCGGCAAACGGTAAACAGGACATTACGATCCGGCAATTGCTGACGCACTATTCTGGATTGCCGCCCGATCTCTCCCTGGAACAGCCGTGGGAGGGGAAAGCGGAGGCGTTCCGGCAGGCATTTGCGATTCAACCAGCGACGCCCGCGGGTGTTCGCTTCGTCTATAGCGATATCAACTTCATCGTGCTGGGGGCACTGGTCGAAAAGCTTAGCGGCATGCCTGAGGATGAATATGTCCAGCAGAAAATTATCGTGCCGTTGCATCTGCGGAATACGAGTTATCTTCCTTCGACCGAATGGCGCGACCGCATTGCGCCGACGCAGTATGAACATGGTGTGATGCTGCGCGGCGTCGTACACGATCCGACGGCGCGGCGCATGGGCGGAGTGGCTGGCCATGCCGGACTCTTCAGCACGGCGGACGATGTGGCCGTGTATGCGCAGAATCTGCTGGACCGGCTTGCGGGAAGACCGAGCATTTTTCCGTTGTCTCGTGCTGTTCTGCAGAAGATGGTGACACCGGAGCAGCCCGCGACCGCGACGGCGCTGCGCGGATTTGGCTGGGACATTGAATCGCCGTATTCGAGCAATCGCGGGGAGATTTTTCCTGTCGGCTCCTTCGGTCATACCGGATTCACGGGCACGTCGCTGTGGATCGATCCTGTTTCCGATATTTACGTAGTTGTGCTGACGAACGCAGTGCATCCCAACGGCGGAGGAAGCACGGTTGCGCTGCGCAGAGCGATTGCGAATGCGGCGGCTGTAGCTCTCGGCATTGTTCCCGATGGTGGAAAGCTTGCCGCAAAACTCACCGGGTATAACGAGTCGCTCAGCGGCATGCGGCGTTGGATTGCCCGTAATGCCGAGGTCAAGACCGGGATTGACGTTCTGGAGACGGATGACTTTGCCGAGTTACGAAAGCTGGCGAAGAAACACGGTAGTCATCTGCGGATCGGATTATTGACCAATCAGACGGGCGTGGATGCGGCAGGACACAGGACGATCGATATTCTTGCACACGTCGACGGCATCGAGTTGAAGACGCTTTTCAGTCCTGAGCACGGGATTAGCGGGGCACAGGATTCGGAAAAGATCAGCAATGAAACGGATGTGCAGACCGGGATTCCTGTCATCAGCCTGTATGGAGCGACCGACGCGCAGCGAAAGCCATCGCCCGACACGATGCGCTCGCTCGACGCGGTGGTGATCGATCTGCAGGATGCAGGCGTGCGCTTCTATACCTATGAGACGGTGATGGCTTATTTTTTGGAAATCGCCGCGAAGACAGGAACGGACATCGTTGTGCTGGACAGGCCGAATCCAGTCAACGGCGCATTCGTGCAGGGACCGCTCTCGGATGAAGGTGCGGAAAGCTACGTTCATTACATGCCGCTTCCGGTGCGTCATGGCATGACAATGGGCGAGCTGGCACAGTACTTCAATCGCGAACGCAATCTGCACGCTCCGCTGACCATCGTGAAGATGCAGGAATGGCAGCGCGGCGACTGGTACGACTCAACCGGGCTTACCTGGGTAAATCCGTCGCCCAACCTGCGCGATCTGGAAGAGGCGATGCTCTATCCGGCGCTGGGATTGGTGGAGACGACGAATATCTCGGTAGGGCGCGGAACGGATACACCCTTTGAAATTTTTGGCGCGCCGTGGATGGATGGACGCCAGCTGTCGCGTTTCCTGAATGGCCGGTTTCTGCCGGGAGTGCGCTTTGTGCCGGTGGATTTCACACCGCAGAAGCCTTATCCTTATGCTGGCAAGCTTTGCCATGGAGTGCGGGTGTTGATTCTCGATCGGAATGTGCTGGACTCTCCGGAACTTGGGATAGAAATTGCGTCGGCCTTGCATAGGTGGTATCCGCAGGATTTCAAGCTGGAGCGGATCAACACATTGCTTGCGAACCAGCATGTGCTGGAGTCGCTGACGAAGGGTATCGATCCAGCGAAAATTGCCGAGGACTGGAGAGCTTCGCTGGAAGAGTTTGAAGGGAAGCGGAAGGCGGCTTTGATTTATTGAGTTCTGCCGGGAAGAGAGAAACAGATCCTTCGCTGCGCTCAGGATGACAGCATAGGGGGCAGGATGAAGACTCTTCAAAAGTTACAGCTGTTTTAAGAATGCTTTTGCCTGTTCCAGTTCCGGGAACAGCTTTTCATCGGCCTGGAATTCCCGTGGGTGCACGCAGCGGCGTCCCCCACGCACTTTGACTGGATGCCTGAGGTGCAGCATTTCGTGGTACATCAGATACTCGATGGCGTAGCGTGGCGTGTTTCTGCGGTCGAAGACACGACTGATCATGATGGTATTGTGGGCGGCGTCGTAGTGGCCGAGCAGGCGGCGCGCTTTGTGCTCGCTCCATGTCAGCAGCGGCCGTCCCATCAGACCATGAAAGAATCGCCGGTTTAAAGCTTCGAAGACTTCATCCAGATCGTAGTAGTCACCTTTTGCGGTGGAGATTTTCTTGCGTCCGCGCATCTGGCGGATGCGCTCTGTTTGCCGCAGCACTGTTTCGCTTGACGCGAAACGGCGATAGCGCGTGTTGTGAGCCGGATCGAGCGGCTTGCGATACAACTTGGCCAGCAGAATATGCGCGATGGCTCGCAGCACTGTTTCCGGCGCGCCTTCAAGGAGATCGGAGAGATGGACTTTGATCTCGCCTTCGCGCAGCCGGATCGTTGTATTCAGGCTGGTGAAGCGGCGAAAGCGAACATGAATGGGTGGAATGGGAGCGCGCGGACGGATGACGCGATACTCTTCTTCAAACAAATGCGAAAGTTCGGGATGCACTCAACCTGAGCGTAGCACAAGCGCGATGAATTTTTGAGACGCGCACGATGTTGCGATTTAAGACGGCCCCGTTCCGTTTTTGCCAGCCTGGTCTTTATGCTCGGCAAAGTATTTTTCCTGGTCTTTCTGCAGTGTTTTGGTCTGATCGGTGATGCTCTGTGCTGCCTCGACGGCGGTCTTGCGGGCGAATTCATAGCCGGGATCGGAAGGAGGCTGGTGAAGGACCGGTTCCCACTTGTCGCTCTCTGGGACCAGGTCTTTCAGAGCCTTGCGGATGTCGGCGTGCTCGCTGTCGTAGGTGTCGAGGTTGTCCTGTAATTCGTCGACGAGACGAGTGAATTCTTCGATCTTTGCGCGCAATTCGGAGGAACGATACTGCACCTTCTTGTCGGTGGAGAGCTGCTTGATGGCTGTAATGCGCTCCTCGATGAATTTTGCGTAAAGCTTGATTCGCTCGTTGGGCCGGTCGCCGTATTCGCGGACCTGATCGATTTCGTCCTCATTGAGCGGGTCCTTTTGTGGCTTCGCCTGGGACTGGAGCACAAGAGGTGAGAGTGACAGTACGGCACTGAGGAAGATGAGAAGGCGGCGCATGAGAGCACTCCCTTAGCTGCCAAGTTTAGATGCATGTTACTGCATTTGCACGCCCCGAAAAGACTGCGATAACACTGGATATGGGCACGCGCAGGTAGAATAGCGGAGATGAGGTCTTTTTTCCCCAGGAAATTTTGGGCTACCGCAGCGCTGCTGTTGCTCGCAATGGCAGTGCGCCCCGCTTCTACGTTTGCGGAGGCGGTAAAAGACCTTCCCAAGCCGACGAATTACGTAAGTGATTTTGCCAATGTTTTGTCGCCGGAGACGAAGCAGGAGGTTAACCGGCTGTGCGGACAGGTGGATCATCAGGCGAATGCACAGATCGCCGTTGTGACGATCAAGACACTGGATGGCGAGGCGATTCAGGATTATTCCGTACAGTTGTGGGATGCCTGGAAGATCGGCCAGAAGGATCGAGGCGTTCTGGTTCTGCTGGCAGTGCAGGATCGCAAGCGGTGGATTACGACGGGCTACGGTCTTGAGGCGATCCTGCCGGATTCGAGAGTGGGAGATATCGGACGGCAGATGGTGCCGTATCTGCGCTCTGGTGATTACGACGATGCCGTATCGGTGGCCGTGGGACAGATATCTCAGATCATCGCCCGCGATGCCGGGGTGACGCTGCAGTCGCTGTCGAGGCGCGGTCCGCCTCAGCAGCAGGCGATTCGATTGAGCCTCGGGCAGCTTATTATTTTCGCGGTTGTCATTTTTCTGGTCATTCTGTTTCTGGCGCGCGCTGGCGGCTCTGGATTGCTGGGCTTTCTACTGGGGATGTTCCTCGGTGGCGGCGGACGCGGCGGTGGCTGGGGAGGCGGCGGCGGCGGTGGTGGCGGAAGCGGCGGTGGTTTTGGCGGTTTTGGCGGTGGGAGCACCGGTGGCGGCGGTGCTGGTGGAGACTGGTAACTTCTGAGAGCTCTTCGGTTGTTAGCTCAAGTCGTGTAGTCTCTGGATGAAGAATACAGGTTGTGCAAGGAGAATTTTCCCGTGATGAGACGTGGGTTGTGGATCGGAATTGCAGTAGTTGTGGTGATCTTTTTGGCCATTCTGCTGGTTTTCGGCAGTTATGTAAGCGCTAAGAACCAGATGGTCGCGAAGCAGGAAGCGGTGCATGCGCAATGGTCGCAGGTGGATGTGGTGTTACAGCGGCGCGCGGATTTGATTCCTAATCTGGTGGAAACGGTCAAGGGCTATGCGAAGCACGAAGAGACTGTTTTTGCTGACGTTGCCAATGCCCGTTCGGCACTGTTGAACGCGCGCGATCCGCAAGGCAAGATTGCCGCCAACGGCCAGCTGGATTCGGCGATCGGGCGATTGCTTGTCCTTTCGGAGAACTATCCGAACCTGAAAGCCGACCAGAACTTTCTGCAGTTGCAGGACCAGTTGGAAGGCTCAGAGAACCGCATTGCGGTCGAACGCAGGCGTTATAACCAGACACTGCAGGATTACAATACGTTCATTCGTCAGTTCCCGAACAGCATTTGGGCGGGGATGGCCGGATTTCAACCGGATAATGCCTACTTCCAGGCCAGCGAGGCGTCCCGGCAGGCACCTAGCGTGAAGTTTTAACGCAACGGACTAAAAGGTGGCTGTGGCAGGAGTATTGCCTCCCACAGCCACCTTGCACTCTGGGCGGATGAATTCGCGGATAAACGCAAGCAACAATCATCAGTGCATCACCGTCTCGCCTTCTTCGCTCTCTATGGTTTCTCCAATGCTTCGCTTGCCGACCAGGAGGATCACCAGCGCAATCAGCGCCGTCGATGAGAGCATCGAAATGACAGCCTGAACTCCAAGCAGCCCCACCCCCATCGAGATCAGTGCTCCTGTGCCGGTCTGCAGGAATCCAAGAAGCGCGGAGGCCCGTCCGGCATCGCTTGAGAAACGCGCCAGCCCGAGAGCGGCCGCATTGGGATACGTCAAACCGATGCAGGATAGAAAGACGAAGAACAGGACAAGGGTTCCTTTGAGGTCGATAAGATGACTCCGCACGCCCAGGAAAAAGAGGAGTCCGATAAGGACCTGCACGGATAAAGCGCTCAGGAAAATCTGCTGACTCGAAAATTTGCGCAGCAGGAAGACGTTGACCTGGTTGCCACCGATAAAGCCCATGACGAGCGCGGCGAAAACGGCGCCGAAGGTCTTCGTGCTCATGTGGAATCCGTCCATGAAGATGATGGGCGACCCAGCCACGAAGGCGAAAAGACCGGCAAAAGAGAAGGCTCCGGCCAGCGAGTAGGTTAAAAATTGCGGATCTTTGAAGATGGCCGCGAACCCCGCCAGTATCGAGCCCGGCAGCAATGAGACGGAGCGGTCCGGCTTATGCCCCTCCGGTAAGAAGAAAAACGTAAGCGTCAAAATTACAAATGCAATGCTCGCCAGCACCACGAAGATCCATCTCCATCCCAGCATGGCCACAATTGCGCCGCCAGCCACAGGCGCCAGGAGTGGAGATACGCCAATCATCAAAAACAGAAGAGAAAAGATCTTTGCGCTTTCTTTTGCGGGAAAGAAATCCCGCACCATTGCGATCGCCCCTACCTGGGCGACGCATCCGCCTAGTGCCTGAAGAAATCGCAGAACGATGAGCATTTTAAGGCTGGAAGCCGTTGCGCAGCCGATGGCGCAAACGATGTATACCACGAGGCCCACATTGAGTGGCCGCTTTCTCCCGAATCGGTCCAGAAGCGGTCCGTAAATGAGCTGCCCCAATGCGAAGCCGACAAAATAGGTGGAGAGGGAGAGCGAAATCTCTGAGGTTGTGGTTTTGTATTCAGCTGCGATTTTCGAAAAAGCCGGCAAATACATATCGATTGCGAAAGGCGTTACCACGCAAAGCGATCCAAGAAGCAGGATGATCCATGTTTTGTTGAACTTTGGGGAAGTCATTGATGCAGTTCTGCTCCTCTGCGTTTTCTGAAAGCACAGTTTTGAAGGTGTAGGTCGAGGCGCGCTAACTAATATGATAACCGTCAAATCAATCGCTTCTGTTTATCCCTTGTTGATGGGATTACGGTTTGTAAAACAGGTTTTGCGCGGGAGAGAATAAAAATATGTCAAAACCAGCGTTTCAGGAGATCGTCTCTGCAATCAGGCAGTTCAGGGATCAGGCGAAGGACCTCACTGCATTACAGACCTTCACTGTCAATCTGATTGCCGAGCGGCTGCCGTACTACAACTGGACTGGTTTTTACATGCTCGACCCGAACGACTCTGCAACTCTTGTGCTCGGGCCGTTCCATGGCGCGCCCACGGAACACGTTCGCATCCCCGTAACCGAAGGCATCTGCGGCGCAGCGGTGGCTCAGGGCGAGACAGTTATCGTGGATGATGTTTCTTCCGATCCGAGATATCTGGCCTGCTCCATCGAGACGCGGTCCGAGATTGTCGTTCCCATTCGCGCGCATGGAAAAGTTGTCGGAGAGATCGATATCGACAGTCACGACCTGAGTGCATTCGGTCCCGAAGATCGTGGCTTCCTGGAAGAGTGTGCCAGCTTGATCGGCGAATTTATCGAGCAAAGTGAATTGAAGCCGAAAAGTTAGAGAAACCTGGCTTAGCTCGTACTTTCGAAATAGAAATGGTAGTGATTGCGGCAACCGGGGTTGAACGCTGCGTTGCATGCGGGGCAGAGATAGCCGCTTTCCATGTACTCTGCCACAGTCAGTTCGTTCCCACACGCGCCGCAAAGCACCGCATGGTGATTCCATTCTTGCTGCGGCCAGACCTCGATCGGGTGATCTGCTAAAGCATCATGGCAGTCTTTGCATGCGTACCACGTATCGCAGCACTTCAATTTGATGGCGATGATGTCCAGCGGCGATCTGTAGTGAGTGCAGCGTGTCTGTTCATCCAGGCCCACGCCGCGCACGTCGTGCATTATCTTATGTGTCGTCACTTTAATAGCGTTTGTAGGGAAGAAACTTGCCCGACATACTGATTATAACGCGATCCCCCTTCGGATTCGGCTCGCGCTCGATCTGCATATCAAAATCGATGGCGCTCATGATGCCGTCGCCGAACTCTTCTTCGATCAGCACTTTCCACGTTGTTCCATAGGTCTGGACAAGCTCGTAGAAACGATAAATCAATG
This sequence comes from Terriglobales bacterium, assembly GCA_015655315.1. Lineage (GTDB taxonomy): Bacteria > Acidobacteriota > Terriglobia > Terriglobales > Acidobacteriaceae > Alloacidobacterium. Next base: position 1,988 of record JAATFH010000341.1, on the reverse strand, counting down.
AATCGGTGGGCGGCATGGGCTGCGAGCCGCGATAAGGAGGCTGGGTGAGCATGGCGGCTTCGGTTTCGCTCAGGTTGAGCAGCTTTGCCGCGTTCTCGGCCTCGGCCTTTGTTAGAGTCATCTGCCCGAGCAGCGCCGCAGTGTATAGAATCGGCGATCCCGGACCGATGGCCTCCGCAATTGTTTTCCAGCTCAGGCCCTGGCTTTGCTTCTCGTCCTGAATTTTCCGGGTCAGCTCTTCTCTTGTCGGCATCGTGTTCTCCTGGTCATGCGCAGTCGTTGCAATGGGCGGAGAATGCTCCGCCCATTGCGTACTTGAGGCTCTACCGCTACGGTAACAGCCCTATTTGTTGACGGTGTAAGAGTGTGCGCCTGCTCCAGCCAGCTTTCCGCCGTCGACGATCAGGTATTCATCGCGAATGGGGCGATTTTCGAACCAGCACTCCAGGATCTCGCGTGTACCGGCGGCATAGCGGGTCTGCGCAGAGAGCGAGGTGCCGGAGATATGCGGGGTCATCCCGTGGTGCGGCATCGTTCGCCATGGATGATCCTTCGGCGCTGGCTGCGGGAACCAGACATCACCGGCGTAACCGGCGAGCTGTCCGCTTTCGAGCGCGCGAACGACCGCATCGCGGTTGCAGATTTTGCCGCGTGCCGTGTTCACGAGATACGCGCCGCGCTTCATCTTTGCGATCAGTTCGTCATTGAAGAGATCGAGCGTGCCCGGGTGCAGCGGTGCGTTGATGGTGACGACATCGCAGACCTTGACCATGTCTTCCACGCTGGTGTGGTGGGTAAGGCCGAGTTCCTTTTCGACGTTCTCCGGCAAGCGGTACTTGTCGAAATAATGCAGCTTCACATCGAAGGGCTTGAGGCGCTTGAGTACCGCGAGTCCGATGCGGCCCGCCGCGACCGTTCCGACATGCATGCCTTCGAGATCGTAGGAGCGCTCGACGCAGTCGGCGATGTTCCATCCGCCCTTGATGACCCACTGGTAGGACGGGATGTAGTTGCGCACCAGCGAGAGGATCATCATGACCACATGCTCCGATACGCTGATGCTGTTGGAGTACGTGACTTCGGCGACGGTGATGCCGTGCTTGATGGCGGCTTCGAGATCGACGTGATCGGAGCCGATGCCTGCTGTCACTGCCAGCTTCAGCTTCTTCGCTTTTTCGATTCTTTCCGGTGTCAGGTAGGCAGGCCAGAAGGGCTGCGAAATGACGATGTCCGTATCGGGCAGCTCACGCTCGAAGACCGAGTCCGGGCCTTCTTTGTCAGAGGTCACGATGAACGTGTGGCCCAGGCCCTCAAGGTATTTACGCAATCCGAGTTCACCGGAGACGCTGCCCAGCAGTTCGCCCGGAGTGAAGTCGATGTGTTCAGGAGTGGGAGCGGTCTGTCCGCCGGGGTAGCTGTCGATTTTAGGAATGTCGTTGCGGGCGTAGGTTTTGGGATAGCCGGTGATTGGATCGTCGTACAGGACACAAAGTATCTTTGCCATCGTTTCCTCCAGTTACGAAAGCAAAGCTCTCAAACTCGAATAACGATGGTCAAACAAAGGACTTCAATAGGCCAATCGAGAATATCGATCATCTTTAAAGCTGCATGAATTACAGGGCGGGCGCACTCGTTTCTTTGATCTGGCGCGCAATCTCATGATTCAGGTCGAACCGCTTTGCGACGTCGAGAAAGGCGCGCGCAACAGGCGGCAGCGGATCCCGGTCGGAGGCGACCAGACCAATCGCATGCGAAACGTCCGGTTCGACGAGGGCGAGAGCGACCATGCCTTCTGTCTCTCCGATGAGCGACAGAAACGAATGCGGCACGACGGTGGACCACTGGCCGAAGCGAAGATGCGACCAGAGCGTAATCAGCGAATTGGTTTCGATGGTGGCATGAACCTCTGCGCCCGTCTCACGGAAGTGCATATCGATGATCCGGCGATTCTGCATATCGGAGGTGAGCAGGCAGAGCGGATGCGTGGC
>JAATFH010000063.1 GCA_015655315.1 Terriglobales bacterium | reverse complement strand
GAAATTGCAATGAGAAACCCACGCAGTCCATGGCAACCGGAATTCGATGCGGCCGCCAGCCGTGTTTGTCGCGCAATCCTCATATATGTCGTGCTGACCGTCCTTCTCTATGCCAGTGCGTTCGCTCAATCCGGAATTACGGCAAGAGGAACAGGCATCCCGGGAAAGGGCCAGGGCTCTGCTCTGTCCCACAATGGAATGCTGATGAACGAGCCAATGGCAAGCGCTCTGCGCGGATTCTCCGGCGGTAAGACCATTACTTTGGCAATGCCGGCTGGAGCCCAGGCCGACACGCTCAAGGTGGTTCTGAACGGCAAGGATGTAAGTGACAGGTTTAATGCAACGAGTTGCGACGGCGCGGTGTGCGCAATGGGTACAGTTTCATCGTCCGACGGCATCCGTCCGGGGAAAAATGTTCTCTACGCGTTCGCGAACAGCGAAGGAGGGAAAGTCGTCAGTTCGCGTCTGCGCTTCGAAGGGGACAGTTCGAGCGGATCCTCCCTCGTCTCGCGCTCGTCTTTCCACGCCGAAGCTGTTTCTTATTCCAGCAGCCCGGCGCTGCCGACGCTGAGTTCCTTCCTGCCACCCGCGGTCGCTCTCTCAACCAACCCACTGCAGTTGGGATACATTGATGGCAAGCCCTGGATAACCGTCGGTTCGCAACAGCAGTACCCTGATGCCAGCCTTACGTGTGGCACGCAGCCTTACTCGGTGGTCGTCCTCGATCGCGCCACGCTGCAGGAGAGTACCCCTTCGCAATGTTTTGCCAGCGATCTTACGCTGACCCCGTACCTGCAAAAGATGACATCCAGCGATCTTGTCATCGTCGCCACGAACTACAACATCCATACTGACCGAGTCAACAACAAGCTGGACACCTCGGCTATTGGCGGAACCAACTATGGCGCATGGCCGGATCCGGCGACGAATCCGGCCTATCCAATCAACTACCTCGCGATCGGTGTCGGCGGTGCAACGCACGGCCAGGCATACGAAAGCTACCTCACCAGTCAGAAAAGTGTGCTCTATCCACCCTTCGCGAAGGGCACATTCGTGGAAGATGTCAACGGGAATTACAACTTTGTTTCTTCCGATGTCCTGGAATTTCAGGTAGCCCCCAACGATACCACTTATGGTTCCTCCGGCTGGATCAGGGTGGATGTGCCTCCGGCCTATGTGAGAGACGGCTATACCACCAACCTGTTGCTTCCTCCGCCCACGGGAGATGTCGGCGGATATTGGCTGGTTATTCTGGACCGCACCAGCCTGCACAACCTGGACTCTGACTGCACCTTGACAATCCCTTATAAGGGCGCACCGTCAAACTATGCAGGATACACAAATTGCGGCACGTTCTATGGGACAGGCACCGGAACGAACGGAAATGGCTACTCCCACGCAGCAACGCAAGCTTATCTAAACCTGGCTGCGGCGCTGAACAATTTGCACCCCGACCAGATGGCCATCCTTACGACCATCGGCAATGCCGCCTTCGGCGGTCCAATCATCAGTCCGTACTGGGTGGCCTTTACCAATGACGGAGACTGGTCCTTCCCGGAAAACGACGCGGACACCGCATACCTCGGAACAATCAACAATCGGCCCCACGATGGGTTTTTCCAGGCCCTGACCAATCTCGGAATCCCACCCTATGCAACTATGAATCTGATCAATGGCCCCAATGGCTCGCTTAGCGCCTTCAGCGCAGTGACCGCGCAGGGGCTGGGGAATCCGCTGACCGGCTCCTCGGCAGTTTCCACGACCGCGTACTCGCAGCAGGGACAAACCGGCTATATGCACGGTGTCCTCACCCGCGACCGGTTCGGCTATTTTCGCCCCGGGCGCACCTCACAGGAACAATCGTTTGCCACGGATCACGCGAATTTCCAAATGATCGAACTCACCAGCCTGCAGCCGTCGGACTGGCCGGAGTTCACCACGCTTCTCAGCACGGTTCCGGGCGGAAGCGTTACGGGACAGACCCAGGCGTACAGATATGCAAGCTATCTCCTGATCTCCAATTACTATCTCAGAAATACCCAGGGGCATCAGGACGACCTGCATTTCTTCTTCGACGGCTCACTGAACACGCTGATCGATTACCGCGTCTTCGATCCCGCCAACCTTACCGTATCGGCGACTGACTGCTCAACCAGCGGCGATCAGATTACCTGCAACTTCCCCGGCGCGCCAGGCCTTCCCCCAGCGACCTTCTCCCAGGCGGACTTCACCAATGTCAAGACACAGCTTTCGGCGGAGGTGGTTGACCTGACTAACGTACTTACCTATCTCTCGACCGGCTCCGACAATCTGAAAGACGTGATTGCCGCCGGCCAATCCAACACTGCTCTGGCGATGATCGGCGCCGCGGCCACGATCCAGGCCAGTTCGCTCGCCCCGCAACCAACCGCCCCAGTACAGGTGAATCCCTCGAATGTTCTGAGCCTGGTTGGCTCGGTAGTGGGAGTGGTCGGCTCGATCGTTGCGCCGGGAGCCGGAGAAATCGTCGGCGCTGCGATAGGCGCTATTTCCGATGGGCTTTTTATCGCCAGTTCGGTTACCGGCGGGTTAAACCAGGACCCGAACAGCATTCCCAATCCCGACTTCGCCTTTCAGACAACTCTTGGTCAGTTGGCCAACAACCAGCTTCTTCAAGGCCAGATGAGCGTGGGCTTCGATACCATGGCTGACCTCATTCTCTCCGACCGGAACAAGCTCTCGCGACTGGGACAACTCGTCACGAATACGGCAAACTCTGGCTTCTATATGCCTAACGAAGTATCGCAGAATGCAACGCTCAACCTTATCAACCAGGGGACGCAGCGCAGTCTTATGCTTTCGTTACTGCCGTCCATGTATCAGGTCCACTACTGGCCGGGTGTGGGCGGCTATTCGGGGAACAATTTCCTTCCTCTTATGGGATACGCCGAACTCAATACCACCACCAAAAATTGGAGCTGCCATCACTTCTATGCAAACAGTCCTACGAGCGCGTTTCAGGCGTTCCCGAGTCCAACCATCGAAACATATTCACCTTTCAATGGGACTAATTACAACGCTTTGGGATTCGCCGATCAATACATACTCAGTCTTCCCATGACAAGCAAAGGCACAAAAAGCGCCAGCGCCCAGCTGTCGGATGATGCCTTAAACCAGGAGTTGTTCGGTAGTGCGCAAGGGCAGCTCAACTTTCCTTTCGAGCTGATGGTCATGCCCGGCGGGGCGATGGATACTCCGCCGCTGGGACAAAGCAGTCTCATCCACATGGACACCTTTGCCGGGAGCGGCTTTCAGAACAGCTCGATCTGCCTGGCTTCCAGCGGTGACCAAAATCCTCCGGCGCCTGGGCCGTTCGGTCTAAACCCCGGGGCTGGCGGATCATGTCCAGTTGAATGGCCAATAGAAGGGGGCGCATGCACGGAGCCGGGTACTCAAGTACTAAAGAACTCCCCAAACCCAAGTCCGATCCCGATTAGCACGGTCACCACGCTGACTGTTCCCGCTATGGGTGTGGTAGGCGATAACGTAACACTGAGCGCCAAAGTCACCTCCGCCTCCGGCGCGATTCCCAATGGAGCCGTACTGTTTTACCAGGATGACCAGAATATCGGGCAGGGAACGCTGGATGCCACCGGGGCGGCCACATTCCTGACCGGCAGTCTGCCCTTAGGTTCCTACACGTTTAACGCCAGCTATGTAGCGACTCAGACCTATGACACATCTACATCAAATTCGGTACCCGTTACGATCTACCAGGCACCTCCGGGCATGACGCTATCACTGTCGGGGGAAACCCTGACGGTTTCATACGGAAGCACGTCCACGCCAGTGACGCTCCAGGTCAATTCGGTGTACGGGATGACTGGATCCGTAACCTTCAGTTGCACCGGCCTGCCCATCGGCATGACATGCAACTTCAACCCCGCGCAGGCATCGATCGCTGCCGGAGCCAGCGCTACCACTGCCCTTACGATCTCCGCCCCGGCGGCGCAGGCGGCGGGAATGCCGTGGTTCCGGGGAATCGGCACGCTCCTGCTCTTTCTGCTTTCCCTGCTATGCCTCTGGCGCATTCGCGGGGGTGCCGGACGGGTGCAGGCGTTCGTATGCCTCCTGCTGCTGTCGGTCGTCTCAGTGGCATACCTGATCGGCTGCGGCAGTAGCAGCAGTACTAAATCGCAGCCACTCCAGGAAACCGGCTCAAAGACCGTCCTGGTCAACGCAACCAGCGGTTCGTTCACCCAGAGCGTTCCCGTTGTCCTGACGATTCAATAACCGAAAAGACAGGGCCCGGCGCTGCAAAACGCCGTGCCCTGTCATCCCTGCCGCTGCTGCAGGGGATCTTTTACGCACGTTTATTTCAGAGAAGGGATCACAGTGTGCTACGTTCAGGCGCACCCTTTGGGGATACCTCTGACATCGATGTTAAGAACTTTGTTGGCACGCCAGAGAGGGAATATATATGAACAAAGACAGAACCGAAAACAATGGGCGCTTTCGCCCGGTTAGCCGCCGCCGTTTTGTGCAAGGCATGGCCGCAGGAGGGGCACTCGCCGCTCTGCGCTGGGCCAGCTGGCCTGCTTTTGGCGAGACTCTTCCTCACACTCCTTCCATACTTGAGGGCAATCACTTCGAACTGACGATCGACACCCTGCCGGTGAACTTCACCGGGCGTCATGCGACGGCGATTGCGGTCAATGGCTCTGTGCCCGGCCCTACGTTGAAGTGGCGCGAGGGTGAGGAGGTGACGATTGCGGTGACCAACCGCCTGAAAACATCTACCTCCATCCATTGGCATGGCGTTCGTCTTCCGGCGGATATGGACGGAGTGCCCGGCCTCAGCTTTGCCGGCATTCCTGCGGGTGAAACCTTCGTCTATCGCATACCGGTGGTTCAGAACGGAACCTACTGGTATCACAGCCACAGCGGTTTTCAGGAGCAGTCCGGGTTGGCGGGGGCGCTCATGATCGAGCCGCGCGGCAAGGACCCCGTTGAGTTCGACCGCGAATACACGGTGTTACTCGCCGACTGGACAGATACCAACCCGGAGAGCGTCTTCCGCAACCTGAAAATGTCGAGCGACTACTACAACTATCATCGGACGACCTTGTCGGGTTTCGCTTCGGAGGCGAAAGAAAAGGGATTTGGCCGCACTGTTTACGAGCGTCTCACCTGGGCGCGCATGAACATGAGTCCCAACGATATCGCCGATGTGTCGGGAGCTACCTACACCTATCTGCTGAACGGCAATGCACCGGGTACGAACTGGACCGGGCTCTTCCAATCTGGCGAGCGAGTTCGTCTTCGCTTCATTAACGGCTCTGCGATGACTTTCTTCGATGTCCGTATTCCCGGCCTGCAGATGACGGTCGTGCAAGCGGACGGCAATGATGTGGAGCCGGTCGTCGTCGACGAGTTCCGCATGGGTGTAGCTGAAACCTATGACGTGATCGTGCAGCCGCGTGACGACACCGCTTACACCATCTTCGCCCAGTCTGAGGATCGCACCGGCTTTGCTCGTGGAACGCTCGCTCCAAGACAAGGCATGACAGCTCCGGTGCCGCCGATGGACCCGCGTCGCCGGCGGACGATGGCTGACATGGGCATGACGATGGCCGACATGTCCGGCGTGGCGGGCATGGATATGTCAGGCACGAAACAAGACGCCATGCCAGGAATGGACATGGGCCAGGCAAAAGATGGCGCCATGCCGCTAAAGGCAGCGGGTTCTCAAGCGGATGCCGGCAAGGACAATATGCCTGGCATGACACCTTTTCCTCAACCCGGTCCCAACACGACGCCACTCATCGCGGCAGCAGGGATGGCAGCGATGAGCGAAAATCTGAAGCCATCGAATCCGGTGAAGTTGCACGTTGGGCCGCAGGTCGTGGAAGTAACAGCGCAACCCAGAGCGCAGTTGAATGATCCGGGTGCCGGACTCAGCGGAAATGGGCGGCGCGTCCTGACGTATGCGGACTTGCGCTCTCGCTATAGAGGCGTGGACGGAAGGCCGCCCACTCGCGAAATCGAGTTGCACCTCACCGGAAACATGGAGCGCTTCATCTGGGGCGTCAATGGGCAGAAGTTCTCCAACGCGGAGCCGCTTGAGTTGAAGCTTGGAGAGAGGGTGCGCATTATTTTCATCAACGACTCGATGATGGAGCACCCGATGCATCTGCACGGAGTATGGAGCGAGCTTGAAAATGGCCACGGCGAGTTTAATCCCTATAAACACACGCTTACCGTCAAGCCCGCGGAACGACTGAGCTTTCTGGTAAGCGCAGATACGCCGGGGCGATGGGCCTTTCACTGCCACCTGCTGTACCACCTGAAAGCAGGCATGTTCAGAACGGTGGTGATCTCGTGAGCACCTTGATGAAAGCCTTATGCAGATGGTTTGTATCCGCGCGCCGGTTTGCCGGAGTCGCATTGTTCAGTAGACCCACCAGGTGCCCCACATCGGCGCGCCCCAGAGCGAGCCCGAGACCAGGCAGACCAGGGTGAACGCGGCGCCGAGCGGCGCTGCCGCCTCCGCCGCGACCTCGGCCAGCGGATGGCGCCAGATGAGGGCGACGGCGCTCGAAAGCGCGATCAGGCTGTAG
>JAATFH010000171.1 GCA_015655315.1 Terriglobales bacterium | reverse complement strand
GATGTAAGAAAAGATACGAGCGCGACCGGGCTGGTTGTTATCTCATAACAGGGTAACGTGACCGTATTAATATGTGTTAGATATAAGAAAAAGTGATACTGGAAATAAGCATACTTTATCGACATCCTTAAGAATCGCAGCCAGCGCACGAACCTGCATGAGACAATTTCGCTGTGGCCGCCACCCTGGAATTTAAAGGCACAACCAAACATTTCGGCACGCAGGCGGCTCTTGATGGCCTTTCACTCTCCCTCAATCCGGGAGAAATCCTGGGATTTCTTGGTCCCAACGGAGCAGGCAAGACCACGGCCATCCATCTTGCTCTGGGCTTCTTAAGACCCACTGCCGGAGGCGGCGCGATTCTCGGCCAGCCATTTGGAGACACCGCCACGCGCTCCAGAATAGGCTTCCTGCCGGATTCTCCTGCATTCTTTGCCGGCTCCGCTTCCAAAGCAGTGGAACTGGCCGGCCGCTTGAACGATATGCATAACCCACGGTTGCGTGAACGCAGCAGGGTGCTTCTGGCTCAGTTGAATCTTCCATCGGCAGGCAAGGACGCGCGCCGGTTCTCTCGCGGCATGCAGCAGAGGCTGGGGATTGCGCAGGCGCTGGTCAATGACCCCGAGCTGCTCATTCTCGACGAGCCGACTTCGGCACTCGATCCCCCGGGGGTGCTGGAAGTCCGCGAGCTTCTACTGGCAGCTCGCAACGATGGGAAAAGTATTTTTTTCAGCTCGCATCAGCTTTCGGAAGTCGAGCAGATTTGCGACCGCATCGCTTTTCTGGATCGCGGCAGATTGTTGCGTCACGGTCCTCTGGCTGCATTTCTGGAGGAGAGCGGACAAATCGAGATTGTGGTTCAGTCCCTGCCGCTCGATTCAGAAGAACTACAGCCGTATCAGCAATATCGCAGCGGATCTTCAGAAAACGGGACGCATTACGTCGTACCCACGCGCCTGCAGCGCGAGTTGATCGAGCGCGCCTGGGCCGCAGGCGGAACACTGAAAAGCGTTACACCCCAGCGCCGCGCTCTCGAAGAGCTTTTTATCACCTGGACGGGAGACAGAAGCGGGGAAGCCCACGCATGATCAAGGCATGGCTCATTGCGCGACGCCTGCTCTGGCAGAACCGCTGGCTCTTCTTCATGCTGATGCTCTGGCCGTACGTCATGACGGCGATTCTCTGCGTGGGCGGCCAACCCGATCCTGACGACGTCCTCTGGATGCTGCATCAGGAGTGTTTTGCCGGACTCGCGTTGGTCGCGGTCACCGGCAGCACGCTGCTCGGCAACGAACAGCGCACACGCCGCATCATCATGGTGCTGTCGCGCGCCGTCAGCCGTCCGCAATATCTGCTGTCGCTGCTCATCACCGCATGGCTGCCGCTGCTGCTTTATGCCAGCGGATTTGTCGTGAGCGGTATCTTTATGGCGAGACTGCTGCATAAGCCCTGTCAGGGAATCCTGGTAATGGCGGTCGCGCAGCTTGTGCTGGGCCTCTGGGCCGCTGCCATCAGCGTATTCTGGTCGATTCTGCTGCCGCAGATCGTTGCGTCCATCGTTTCCGTGGCGTGCCTTGGGTTGGCGGCGTATATGGGACAGATAGGAATGATCGGCCCGGGGAGATTACTGCTGGCCTTATTTCAAATGTCCATCGCAGGAAAGAACGTGCCCGTAACGATGGGAGTTGACGCTGTACTCAGCGTCTTCGCGGCAGGTGTATGGTTCGCGGCGGCTTCATGGCTCTTCAGCCGCCGCGACCTGAATCTTACCGCTGAGTAGCGATGTTGCCTCTACTTCGCGGCGTCTGTATTTCCACCTATATCGATAGCTGCAGCAGGCGAAAGCGTATTTGCTCCGGCTTTCGCCCCAGCCAGCACGCGTCCCGGCACGATGCCAAGAATCAACGTAGTGGCCACCGTCAACAGCAGGGCAAACAGCAGGGGTATCGAGACGCGTGGAATCCCATCCAGCAGATCGCTATGGACTGGCTTCGAATATGCCGATGCAAGCAATCTCAGGTAGTAATACGCTGCGATTCCGCTGTTGACCAGACCGATGATGGTCAGCCAGACCAGTCCCGAATGCAGGGCCGATGCGAAGACATAAAACTTGCCGAAGAAGCCGCCGGTGAAGGGGATTCCGATCAGCGAGATAAGGAAGAAAGCCAGCGCGCCACCGAGCAGCGGAGAACGATAAGCGAGTCCGCGATAATCCTGAATCAGCGTCAAGCGGTCGCCCATGCCACCGGCATGGCTGAAGATAGCAAAGATACCAACATTCATTGCCGCATAGCTGACGGTGTAGAAGCTGGCAGCGGCAATGCCATCCTGAGAAAGCGCCGTGAACGCGACCAGCAGATACCCTGCGTAGGCAATCGACGAATAGGCCAGCATGAGCTTCACATTCTGCTGCCGCAGCGCGCCCAGGTTGCCGATCGTCATCGAGAGTGCGGCCATCCCCCAGAGCAGCGGCTGCCAGTGGTTGTGCAAAGCCGGGAACGCTACGTACAATACGCGCAGCAGCACCGCAAACGCAGCGGCTTTTGGAGCTGTGGACATCAGCCCTACAACTACAGAGGTTGCGCCTTCATAAACATCCGGCGTCCATACCTGGAAAGGAGCAGCCGAGACCTTGAAGCCGAGTCCGATGATGATCATTGTCAACCCGATGCTGGCCAGAATCGGTGTCTGGCTTGATGTCAGCAATCCGGCAACCGCAGGAATGACTGTAGTGCCTGTCGCTCCGAAGATGAGCGCGATGCCATAAAGGAAGAAGGCGGTAGCAAACGAGCCGAGCAGGAAATACTTGATCGCTGCCTCAGGTCCCTTGGCGCTCTTCTTGCGGAAACCCGCCATGATATAGGTCGAGATGGAAGAAATCTCAAGCCCGATGAATACGAGCAGCAGTTCAATACCGCTCGTCATCAACATCATGCCGACCGCTCCAAAGCAGATCAGCGCGAAGAGTTCGCCGAGCCCTTCGGTCTCCGCTGTCGCCGCATCGAGCGTTACAAGCAGCGTAGCCAGCACAATTCCGGCAATCGCAACATGGAAGAAGACGCTGTAAGCATCCGTCTGCACCGTGCCATAAAAAGCGGTGCCCGCAGGCAGTTGCAGCTGCCAGTTACTGGCCGCAAGCGAGGCCAGCGTTCCCAGAACCGCGAGCCAACCCAGTGGTTTGCGGCTGGAGTTCTTCGCAAGTAGAGGTTCGACCAGCATGATAATCACGCCGGTGATAGTGAGAATCACTTCAGGGAGAATTCGATAGATCTGGGGAACGTCTGTCATCGCTTCTCCGCCACATTCGTTGTAAGAGTTACGGTTGCATGCGCGACATTTCCCGCGAGACCATTCACAGCGTCGCTGATAGCGCGAATCCAGTAGGGTGAAGCCACGCCGAGCACCAGCATCAGAATCGCCGCCGGCACCAGAGCAAAGCCCTCACGCGCCATTACATCGGGCACGGGCTTGTTTGCGACCAATTGCGACTGCTGCCCGTAGAACAGCTTTTGAATCATACCCAGCATGTAGGCCGCGCTCAGAATCACACCCAGAGTTGCCGCCGCTCCCCAGTAAGGATGCACACCGAAGCTCGAACTCAGGATCAGAAATTCGCCTACAAACCCATTCAGTATGGGCAGCCCGATGAGTGAAAGCGTGGTGATGAGATAGAGCGTTGCCATGCGCGGCAGTCTTCCCGCAAGTCCACCATAGAGCGCCATATCGTACGTGCCGTAACGCTCATAGAGGATGCCGAAGAGAATCAGCATCGCTGCACCGGAAAGTTCGTGGTTCAGGATTTGATAGACCGAGCCATTCAAACCCACCACGGTGAAGCAGAAGATTCCCAGCGTGCAGAAGCTCAGGTGGCCGACAGTCGAGAAGGCGATAAAGCGCTTCAGATCCTGCTGAACTAAAGCGATGAGAGCCCCATAAAGAATTCCGATCACAGCCAGAGTGATCATCAACGGAGCAATCTGGCGCGACTGCGCAGGGAAGAGGCCAAGATTGAAACGAATGATCGAGTAAAGCCCCAGCTTACCCGCGACGACCATCGCCATCGCCGTCGGCGCTTCCGAGAAGACATCGCTCAGCCAACCGTGAAGAGGGAAAACCGGAACCTTTACGGCAAAGGCAAAGAGGAACGCCAGCGAAACCCACCACAATGCCTGCGGAGCAAGGAGCGAGCCGTTTTGCGAGAGATACTGCTGCGTTTCGACAAAGTCGAACGTGCCCGTCTTCGCATACAACCACAGCATGCCGACGAGGAGAAACGCTGAAGGGATGAACGTAAACAGGAAGAACTTGATCGCTGCCTGAGCTCCGCGATTGCGTCCGAACATGGCAATCAGAATGGCCATTGGCACCAGCGACAGTTCCCAGAATCCGTAATAGAGGAACATGTCGAGCGCAACGAAGACGCCGATCATCGCCGTCTGCTGAAGCAGAAAGAGAAAGTAAAACTCCTTGGTCCGCGTCTCGATTGCCTTCCAGGAGGCAAGAACCGCCATCGGTCCGAGAAAGCCGACCAGAACCACCAGCCACATCGAAATGCCATCGACGCCCAGGTGATAGCCGATCTTCGGGCTCGCAATCCACGGATGGTTTTCTTCAAACTGGAAGCCGCTCTGCCCATAGTGGTAATGCGCGGGCAAATGCAGCGTGAGCCCAAAGGTCGCAAGCGTCACCAGCAGCGTGAACCACTGGATGAGCTTGCCGCTTCGCGGCAGCAGAGCGACCACGATCGCGCCCGCCGTGGGCACAAACGTGATCAGCGACAAAATGGAATCGTTCAACACGAAGACATTCCTTGCTTCAATCCTTTGTTATGGCACTCATCAAAAGGTGAGGTGCGCTCCAAACCCGAAATACGTCAACAGCAGCAGCGCCGCAGCGCCAATCGCCAGCCATCCGGCATACGAACGAATGTTACCCGACTGAATGCGCTGCACCACCGAGCCGACTCCCTGTGTCGCATACCCCAGAGCCAGACTCCCGCCGGTAATGACACCGGTATCGAACAGGCCCTTCAGCACATACCGTGAAACCAGAAGAATCGGCGTGACAATGACCGCGCCATAAAGCTCGTCGATCCAGTATTTATTGAGCAGCAGCGCATACAGCCCACGAACCTTCGCGGCAAGCTGCGCTGGTAATGCAGGCTTGGCGAAGTAAAAGAGATGCGCAAAGAACCAGCCAATCGCTGCGACTGCCACGGAAACGACTGCCAGCAGCAACTCCAGCGACTTGCTGCCCTCCGCAGCCTCACTAGGAGGATTGGTAAATTGAGCCACCACCTGCGGATGCGTGCTCATCGCTACGCTCACTTGCTCATAGGAGAGGTACTGTGCATGCATCACCGGGGAAAGGAAGTGCTCAATCTCGGAGTGACCACCGAGCGCAGCCGGAACGCCGACCCATCCGCCAATGACAGAGAGGACCGCAAGAATAGCCAGCGGGGCCAGCATGATCCACGGACTTTCATGGACGCCGTGCGCATGACCGTTTCCGTGGTCGTCATGTGCAGCTTTAGGTGCACGACTCTCGCCGAAGAAGGTCAGATACCATAGCCGGAACATATAGAAGGATGTTAGACCGGCTGTCAACAGCCCAACAAACCAGAGAATTTTGCCGAGACTGTTGGGCGAAACAAATGCCTGGTAGAGAATCTCGTCCTTGCTGAAGAATCCTGCAAACGGCGGGAAGCCGGAGATGGCAAAGACCGCCATCGTCATCGTCCAGAAAGTGACAGGAATCTTCTTCCGCAACCCACCCATCACGCGCATGTCCTGCTCACCGCTCAGCGAATGAATCACTTAACCAGCACCCAGAAAGAGCAGCGCTTTGAAGAAAGCATGCGTCAGCAGGTGAAATACACCAGACGAGTAAGCCGCCACGCCGCAGGCCAGGAACATATATCCGAGCTGTGACACAGTCGAGTAGGCCAGCACGCGCTTGATATCTGTCTGCACCAGGCCAATCGTTGCGGCGAAGAGCGCCGTAGCTGTGCCGATAATTGCAACTGTCGTCAGCGCAAAGGGTGAGCGGTCGAAGATCAGATGGGCTCGTGCCACCATATAGACGCCAGCCGTGACCATCGTCGCGGCGTGAATCAGCGCCGAGACGGGTGTAGGGCCTTCCATCGCATCCGGCAGCCAGACGTACAGCGGAATCTGCGCCGATTTGCCGGTAGCACCCAGCACCAGGAACAACGCGATCGCCGTGAGGAAGCCGCCCTGCCACTCCGGATGCTGCGCAACCTGGCTGAAGACTCCACCAAAGCTCAACGTGCCGAAGTGCGCGATCATCAGAAACATCGCCAGCAGAAAACCAAAGTCGCCGATGCGGTTGACGACGAATGCTTTCTTCCCGGCCT
>JAATFH010000362.1 GCA_015655315.1 Terriglobales bacterium | reverse complement strand
GTCTGGCGGCAGGACCACAATGGATTCAGCCACCAGGACCCCGGCTTCATCGATCACGTCGCCAACAAGAAAGCGGACGTCGTACGCATCTACCTGCCGCCCGACGCCAACACGCTGCTCTCCGTGGGCAGCCACTGCCTGCGCAGCCGTCAGTATGTGAACCTGATCATCGCCGGCAAGCAGCCCGCACCTGTGTGGCTCACCATGGATCAGGCCATCCGCCACTGCACAGCCGGTCTTGGCATCTGGGATTGGGCCAGCAACGATGAAGGCGACCCAGATGTGGTCATGGCCTGCGCCGGTGATGTGCCGACGCTGGAGACGCTGGCCGCTGTTTCTCTGCTGCGCGAACACATCCCCGACCTCAAGATTCGCGTCGTAAATGTGGTGGACCTGATGACGCTGCAGCCCGTCGCCGAGCACCCGCACGGTCTTCCCGATGAAGACTTCGACCGCATGTTCACCAAGGACAAGCCGGTCATCTTCGCTTTCCACGGATACCCGACGCTGATTCACCGGTTGACATACCGTAGAACCAACCACGACAGCATCCACGTGCGCGGCTACAAGGAAGAAGGAACGACCACTACGCCCTTCGACATGTGCGTGTTGAATGACATGGATCGCTACACGCTGGCGCTCGATGCCGTGCGCCGCGTGCCGCGCCTTCGTCAATTGACTGACGCCGCGACCCAGAAGTTCACCGAAACCCGCCAGCGTCACAAACTCTACGTTTCGCAATACGGTGAAGACCTGCCCGAAGTGCGCAACTGGACATGGGCTGGAGGCGAAAAAGGAGCGGCGAGCCAGGATACGGGCGGCGATAACGCATGAGTCCGATCCTTGTCATCAACAGCGGCTCATCTTCACTCAAATTCGGTTTGTTTACCGAAATGAGTGGAGATGAGCACGCCATCGTTCGCGGCAGTGCTGACGCGATCGGCGCCGAAAATGGCAAGCTCGAGAT
The DNA here is from genome assembly GCA_015655315.1 of Terriglobales bacterium. Lineage (GTDB taxonomy): Bacteria > Acidobacteriota > Terriglobia > Terriglobales > Acidobacteriaceae > Alloacidobacterium. The sequence continues at coordinate 23,507 of JAATFH010000362.1, read as the reverse complement.
CTTCGACGAACAGGGAAAGACAATCTTCGAAGACGCGCATCGGCTCGATTCGCAGAAAGAGGCGATCAGCCATGTCACCCAACAACTCACCGCACTCAAATACGAAGTCCCAGTAGCGGTCGGACATCGCATTGTGCACGGCGGCCCGCATCTGGTGACGCATACGCAAATCACAGACGATGTTTTGTCGGCGCTTCAGAAAGCCGTGCACTTTGCGCCGCTGCATATTCCAGCGGCGGTCGAGCTCATTCGGCACATAGAAAAGATCTATCCCGGGATCCCGCAATTTGCATGCTTTGACACAGCCTTTCACCAAAGCATGCCCGAGGCTGCATTCCGGTATGCAATCCCTGATAAATATTTCGCCGAAGGCGTGCGGCGGTACGGTTTTCATGGATTGTCCTACGCGTCCATCGTTCACGCGTTCGGCAAAGATTTGCCGGCGAAAACCGTCATCGCTCATCTGGGAAGCGGTGCCAGCCTCGTCGCCATTGCAGATGGCAAATCGGTCGACACCAGCATGGGTTTGACACCAACCGGCGGCATTCCCATGGGCACGCGAACCGGCGATCTCGATCCCGGAGTTCCGCTTTTTCTCATGCGCAATCACAAACTCAAGGTGGAGGCGCTCGAGACTCTGCTCAATCAGTCGTCCGGACTAAAAGCTCTGGGGGGCACCAATGACATGCGTCAGTTGCAGGCTGCCTCAGATCAGGGGGATCACAACGCGAGTCTCGCGATAGAAATCTTCTGCCGGTCCATTGCGAAGACTGTTGCATCGTATGCGGCTGTCCTGGGCGGGCTCGACCTGTTCGTTTTCACCGGAGGAATCGGCGAGCACAGTCCGGTGGTACGAGCAAATATCTGCGGTCGTCTGGGGTTTTTAGGAATCGCGCTCGACACACAAAGGAATGAAGATTCCTCTTCCGCGATAGACGCGAAGGCAAGCAGAATCGCCGTTCGCATCATGCCCGCGGAAGAGGAAAAACAGATTGCGCGTCACTGCCGGACGCTGCTCCGGGAACGCATCAGATCTTGATGAAGATCTTCTTCCTGTAAAGGATCAACACAGGAATAAAGCAGACGCTGACGTAGCAGAGCGAATAGAGCAGCGATCCAAATGCGCGGTCCGGCACATGGGCAAAGACGTGCGAGTAAATGACACCGCCCAGCGATTGGTGCTTGCTGCCCACATGCACATCTCCGAGGAGCGCTGGCAGCAGCTCGGAAAAGACGTAGACGGCAATCGCATTCGAGCCAAACACCACCCACGGAAAGGTCCAGCCCTTCTTCCACTGCTTGATTTCAATGAGCCAATAACAGATCGACAGCCCGAGCAGGGACCATCCGGCAGCGAACAGAACATAAGAACTGGTCCAGAGCTTCTTGTTGATTGGAAACCAGTGTCCCCAGATCTTGCCGAGCACCAGTCCGGCAATCGCACCGGCAAACAGGCCAAAAAACTTCGCTTGCGGACTCTTCTTGGTACGCAGCCACATGGCCGTCAACATGCCCAGCAGTGCCGTTCCAATAGCAGGCAGGTTGCTCAACAGTCCTTCAGGATCGCGCGTGCCTTCATAGAGCCTGCCGGGAAAAATATGACGGTCAATGAATGCGACCCAGTTCGCATCTGGATCCAGCAGGGGAATATCGCGCGTCGGCAAACCGTATCCGGGAACCGGAATCCATCGCATGATGATCCAGTAGCCCACCAGCGCAAGGACAATCACCACGATCTTGCTTTTCGCGCCACGATCCCATAAATACAGCGCGCTCGCAATCAATAAACAGATAGCGAAACGCTGCAACACGCCATAGATGCGCATGGTCGATAAATGGAAAAATGGAAAACCGTTCACCAGCAGTCCAAGCGCGAACAGGATGATCGAACGGCGCAGGGCATGCATAAACAGGGAAATTTTCGATACGCCTTTTGCCAGGCGCGATTCAAATGAGAAGACCAGCGAAAGTCCGGCGACGAAGAGAAACGTGGGAAAAACCAGGTCCGTGGGCGTCCAGCCATTCCAGAGCGCGTGTTTCAGTGGCCAGTATGCGTAGCGCTCATCGCCGTTATTGTTCACCAGGATCATGAACGCGATCGTGATCCCGCGAAGGATATCCAGGGAAACAAGCCGGGTCTGTGCCCCGGCAATGGAAGGACTCGTTACAGTCGTAGCCGTCATAGGAGATATGAGGGCTACTGTACCGCGTAAAGCCAATTTGTGAAAGGGCTGCTGTTAGTCCAGCCCCGGCGCGCGAGGTTTCGGCTCCCGCCGGTCTATACTCCGATTCTTTCCATGAAAGTTGAAACGCCTGCTGCTCATGGTGCCTGTTGACCACAAAGCCGCGATCATGCAGAGAAGAATCACGCCGCCTACAGCTCCAAAAATCGCCATAATCTTCCCTCCTGTTTTTTTTAGAGCGCATCATGGCGGTCGTGGTTGCCCTATGAGGAAGGCTGAGGCGGAGCGTATCTGGCGTCGAGCAAGTCGATATCCATGATGAGCTGCTGGTAAACCAGGTCGTTGATCTGGTTTGCGGCCAGTAGTTCGCCCGCGGTGTGCCGTTCTACGTTTCGAGCTGCGCGTGCGATTTCCAGATAACGGCGCGCCTGGATAAATAATTCTTCCTTTGAGGCGTCCTGTGGATTTTTGAGCAGCGCCAGCCGCCTTTTATAAGATCTTTCCAGCGCTTCATAAACCTCGACCTCCTTGTCATGAGGAATCTTCTCTCTTTCGCCCTGCAGGTATTGAAGCGCGCTTTGAATCATCTTTTTCAGCGCCAGCTGCTCTTCCGGGTTTTCCTTTTCTCCGTGGGCGAGATCCAATTTGCGGATAACAAAAGGAAATGAGAGCCCCTGGATGACGAGCGTGACCAGAATCACGCAGAAAGTGAAGAAGATGATGATGTTACGCGCCGGAAATGGGCTGCCGTTCGATAGCGTTTCCGGCAGCGAAACAGCGGCAGCCAGAGCGATAGCGCCGCGCATGCCGCCCCATGCCACGGCAAAGAGTTCGCGGTTGTTCAGCGGGCCGGGTCCTGGTTCCGAAGCCAATTGCCTTAGCTTTTGTCCCACCCAGGCTCCGGGAAAAACCCACAGGAAACGCAGCGCAATCACGATGAGGCTGACCATCAGGCCGCCGGCAATCAGCTGCCCCAGACTCAGGCCCTCAATCCCCCGCAGAATCAAAGATATCTGCATGCCAAGCAACAGAAAGACGACCCCGTTCAGAATGAAATCGACCGTATTCCATACCGCGGGCGCCTCAAGCCGTGCTCCCAGTGAGAGCAGCTTCGCTTTGCGATGGCCCATATATAAACCGCAAACCACCGTCGCCATCACGCCCGAAGTATGCAACTGCTCCGCCAGCAGGTAGACGACATAAGGTGTCATCAACGTCATCGTCAACTCTATTTGCGCTGCCTCGACATGCACAATCAGGCGTGAGAGAAGCCATGCCATCACCAGTCCAACCACCAATCCACCAACCGAGAGATAGAGCAGCTTCTCGACGGCAACCAGGAATGACGGCGCGTGACCGCCCAGGATGATATTTACCGTAAAGCTGACGGCCAGCAGGCCGCTGGCATCGTTGATGAGGCTCTCGCCTTCCAGTATGTCCACAATGCGGTCGGAAATGCCCAGCCTGCGCGCGATGGTCCCGGCGGCCAGCGCATCGGTGGTAGAGACGACCGCGCCCAGCACCAGCCCTGTCTGCAAGGTCAGCTGCGAAAAAAAGAAATGAGCGGCAAATCCCACGCCTACCACGGTGAAGGCAACGAGCCCAAAGGCGAGCATGAGGATGCTCACCAGATTTTCGCGAAAGTCGCGCCACGATGAATTATGGGCAGCGGCAAAAACCAGCGGCGGCAGTACGACGAGGAAAACGAAGTCCGGATGCAGCACGACATCCGGTACGGGAGGCAGAAAGCTGAGGACGAGTCCGCCCAGCACAAAAACGATGGGATACGGTTGCCCGATCTTCCGCGCCAGCAATGCCAGGCTGACCACGAAAAGCATCAACAGCAGCATCAACAATTCTGTGTGATGAATGTTGTCCGTCATTGAAACCCAAGCTATCAAATATCGCGCAATGTCGCGACTAACAAAATACGAGCCAGCTACTCAAGCATTCTTCTCAGCGTATTTTCGAGCAGAGCAGTGATTTCATCGGCAGATGACATTTTATCGATTCGCATCGGCTCACCGACACGAATCGATAGCTTGCTCGAACGAAACCATCCCCCGCCCCGCTGCTTCAAATCGCCCAACCCGCGCAGCGTGACTGGCAGTACCAGCGCGTCGGACTCCTGCACCAGCAACCCAATGCCGGACCGGAAATGATCCAAGGTGCCGCCGGAGCGATGTCCTTCCGGAAAAATAAGAATGTTGTATCCACGATCCAATGCTTTGCCCATATGCGCGAAACTATCGCGAAAGCCAGCGCTGCGCGGAAGCGGAAACACGTTGAAGAGCGCGGTGATCGCCAGATACGCGGCAGGAGCCAGCGCGTTCAAAAATTGCGAGCCCTGGTTCCGGGCGTGGCGAAAATCAGCGAGCATATCTGCGGCCATGGCAATCGCTACTCTGCGCCGCACTCTGCCCGGCAGCGCATATAAAGCCAGAGCGCCGTCGTATGCGGTGACATGGTTCGCAATGATCAGGATCGGAGTATCCGGCCACCTTGCGTTCACAGGGAGTTCGATGTTCGGCTTTGCAAGGAACCAGACCAGTGGACGCATGACGCACTCGATAAACAGAATGCGAGCTGCTTTCACCGGCGTCGACCATGGCCAGCGCGGATAGACTGTGCCTTCATGAGCCTCTGCACGCCCCGGCGAAACAGGATGCGCAATCGAATCCTGTCCGGAACCAGTCTCGCTGCTCCTCAGTCCCAGGCTTCGCCGTAATTCTCCCAGAGTTTCGATATGGGCTAGCCTGGCGTCATCAAGCACTACACCCATTTGCCTCTCCAGTTCACTTTGCAACTGGACGCGCCCCAGGCTATCGAGGTGAAGGTCTTCGTCCAGTCGTGCCTCGTCATTGACCGTTGCCGGAGAAATGCGGGTGACACTTGAGATCAAGTTCACCAATGCATCGTTATTTGTATCTGCTGCGGTTGCATTTTCGGTGAGAGCGTGTGCGCTTGCCCATTGTGCCACCTTGCCGCGCTGGATCTTACCCGTTGAAGTCCGAGGAAAATCCAGATCCGGCCAGATTCGCCAGTGGCGGATTCTCTGATACTCAGACAGAGCAGCGTTCGCACGTCGAACTGCCTGCGGCGCGTCTCCCTCCGCTCCTCGAAAGAGGAGGACTGCCATGGCCTCGTTGCCGTTCGGTGTGGCCACTGGCACAACTACAGAAGCGCGCACTCCCGTCTGCTGATCGAGAACAGCCTCTACATCCTCCGGATGAATGTTCAATCCGGAAGAGGTAACGATGATCTGGCTCTTGCGTCCTAGAAACTGAAGCTGTCCCTGCTCGTCGCTGCGCGCAAGATCTCCCGTCGCCAGCCATGCGTCAGAAGATCGTGTCATCCCGCCGTGCTGCCATGTCGAGGTAGAAACCATATCTCCGCGAACCAGAATTTCGCCGTCATCGCTGATGCGAACTTCGCGCCCAGGCAGGGCCTTGCCAATGGTTCCCTTGCCGATCTTGAAAGGGTGGTTCAGAGTGATCAGGGCCGTTGTTTCCGTCATTCCGTAACCCTGAATCAGCGCGAAGCCGATCGTGTTCCAGAAGCTTTCAAGATCGCCGGGCAGCGAGGCGCCGCCACAAACAAACGCCCAGAACTTCAATCCCAGAAGCCGGTGAACTCTGCGGAAGCGCCACCATCTGCGCCAGACGGATTCACCCTGCGCCTGCTGTATCTGCGCGTTCAGGCCGGAGTCATCGGTTAGCAAATGCGAGCGCAACAGGTCGAGCACTCGCGGGACGGCAACGAGCACGGATATGCGCTCACTCCGTATCAATGAAATAAGGCGCGGCGCTTGCAGACGGTTTTCGAAATGAACCTCAGCCGCAAGCAATACCGGAAGCCAAAGTCCCATGAACTGACCAAAAACATGGCTCAGAGGAAGCGTGTGCAGAAAGCGCAAAGGATGCACGAACCGTTCATAGCGCAGATACTTCTGCATCTCTTTTTCAATGGGGGCAACGCTGGCCAGCACGTTGCGATGCGTGTGCACCACGCCTTTCGGTTCCGATGTAGTGCCGGACGTAAAGAGTATCTGCAGCGGCGTATCGAGATTGAGCGAAGCGGCCTCGCTTCGTGACTGCGGTTCCGCAGGCAACGCATCATCAAGATCGTCGAGCACAAGCCTGGGAATCGCATCCGGCAAATCGGCGATCAACGGAGGATCGCCGGCAATCAGCTTGGGGTTGGTCTCCGAAACCACGCGTCTCGCGAAATCGATGCTGCCGCCCGCATCCAGCGGCACGACGAGAGCGCCGTGCAGAACACAGCCGAAGAAAGCGCCAATCCACTCCGCGCTGTTTTGTCCCCACAGCACCACTCGCTCACCCGGAGCGATATCGCGCCGCTTCAATTCATGGGCAAACCGTTCTGCCAGTGATGCGATTTGCCCGTAGGTTGTACTGCGCCGCCGATTCCCGCGATACGTAACAACTGCGGTGGCATTTCCGTGGCGCCGGAAATCGTCGAGGAGAGTGGCAAGATGCGGACGCATGTCAGCTCCGGGCAAAGTCGATAAATCCGCGTTCGGGATCGGTATGCACCAGCGTCACACTGATTTTGTCGCCCACGTCGACGCCTTTCTGACCTCGCACCAGCATGCCCTCCACAGGAGGATGTGTAGTCCTCACAAACGATCCATGCTCGTTGACTCCAGTAACGATTGCTGTGAATGTCTGCCCGATGCGATTTCGCATCACAACTGCCGCAATGCGTTTCCGCATCTCTCGCTCTACTTTGCGCGCGGCGTCCTCCTGCCTCGTGCATTGCTGTGCAATGGCAGCCAGTTCCTCGTCTGAATAAGGTGAGCGCTGCCCGGCCAGCATCGCTTTGAGCAACCGCTGCGTAACCAGATCGGCATAGCGGCGGTTTGGCGCCGTGGAATGCGTATAGTCCTGCACCGCGAGACCGAAGTGCCCCTCTGCGGATTCCCCAACTCGTTCGAGCACGTATTCTCCGGAGCCGAGCAGCTTAATGACGGCAAGCGAAAGATCGGGGAAGCGATCGGGATCGAGCGATTGCCGCTCGCAGAGAAAGTCGTGTAGAGCCTTCGAGTCGGGCGTTCCCGGAAGCTTGGTTCCGTATTGAGCCGCCAGCTCGACAATGCGATCCCAGCGCTTCGGCGTTTTCACGACTCGACGGATGGACGAAAGCCGTGCTCGTTCGAGGCTCCTTGCCACAACTTCGTTGGCAGCAATCATGAAATCTTCAATCAGTTCACTGGCCAGGCTTTTCTGCTGTGTCTCAATGTCAACAAGCTGTCCATTGAGCATCGATGGCTGCGTTTCAATGGTTTCAAGATTGAGCGCACCCCGGCGGTAGCGCGCCTTTCGCAGCAACTGGGCGACACGGTTCTGTAGCAAAAGCTGATCTTGTAATTCGGCAGAACCGGCGATTTTAGGCGGCGCGCTCTTTCCTGATTGCAGCCATGCTCCTGCTGACGGATAGGCGAGCTGCGCGGGATTCACAACAGATGCGCGATAGATTCGGCTTCTGTCGACACAGCCCTCCGAGTCCACTGAGAATTCGTATACGACGCTAAGTCTCTCCTGGCCTTCGAGTAACGAAGTGAGATCCGTCGATAACTCTTCCGGAAGCATCGAAAAGTTGTGCACGCCCGTGTACACGGTCGCCGTTTGTTCCGCCGCGTGTTTGTCGATAGCGGAACCAGCCGGAACATAGACGTCCACATCCGCAATCGCAATCTGAATGCGGACGGCGCCGTCCTGCATTTCTTCGGCAAACTCAATTTGATCGAGATCGCGCGACGTATCGTTGTCGATTGACGACCAATGCAACGCGCGCAGGTCGCGAGCATCCGGCAGCCAGCGGACTGAGGAGCGAGTCTGCAGCGAATTCACTTCCTCTCGGACATCGCTGGGAAAATCGGGATGGAATCCGCGCTCGATCATGGACTGACGCGCGGCAGCCTGCAGATTGAAAGGATGAATATCGTTCATAGACTCCAGTCCAAGGTACAGAGGTCAGATGCGTTTTCGCAAAGTCTGGAACTGTGTAGCCGGTGGACGGATGATCGCAATGGCAGCGTTGCTTGTAAGTGGCAGACCATCGTATATGTATTTATTGTGGCGAGGCCCAGCCGTGCTCGGCAATGTATGACTTGTAACGCTGCTCGAACACAGCCAGGTCATCTTGACTAGATGTCACGCCGTCTTGCCGTGGCGTTCCTTCAACTCGCGCAAAAGCCCCTCAATCTGCTCTTCACGTTCCAGCGCAGCGAAACTATCTTCCAGCGAGTCGCCTCCAAGAAGCTCATGGTTAGCAGCATTCTCCGATTCCGCGCCCGCTACTTTCAGCCGCAATCGATCCATTCCCGCGCCGCTGCCTCGGCCACTCTGCGCGTCGGCAACTTTCTGGCGCACTGCGTTCGCCTTGCTGACGACACGTGCGCGCCGGTGTTGGGCAATCAGCATCTCGCAGCGGCTGCGTGTCTCCGTGAGCTTCTGCTAAAGCTTTCGCAGCGCAGTACGCAGAGAATCTGCCTCTGTCGACTGATCTTCAATCTGCTGGGCAAAGCCCACTGCCATCTGTTCATGGCTTAAAGCGCGTTCCAGCGCGGCACGCGCAAGATCATCCTTGCCCTTACTTACAGCGAGTTCAGCTTTTTTGCGCCACTCTTCCGCGGAGCCGTCGTGCTCTTTCTTTTTCTTTTCCAGAAGATGTTGATCGGCGATGGCAATCGCCACCTGCGTCTTCACCTGAAGCATCTGGTTCTCCATATCGAGCACAAGCTGCTTCAGCATTTTTTCCGGATCTTCCGCTTTATCCATCAGGTCATTCACGTTAGCGCGCAGCAGGGCTGCAACGCGTTCCAGGAGTGCCATATCTTCCTCCTCATTCAAAAAAGTAAGTGGGCGGAGCCGCGAAGCTCCGCCCGGTCAAAAGTTACTTGCCGTCGACAGTTGCCGCTCCATTCGGGCGGGAGCGCATGCTCTTCACATTGCTCATCAGCTCATGCATGTCCATGCCCGAGAGAGCCTCGAAAAGGGCGGGCACCTGCGCAGCCATTTTCGTAATGTCGCCCGTAAGTTTATTCACCCCCGTCGCAGGCTCGTTCCCGGTAGATACAATCGTGATCTTATCCACCTTCGCCAGCGGTTCAGCCATCGCACGCACAACGTCTGCCATATTCGTGATGAGCCGGTCAACAACCGCAGCCTGGCTCCATTCCTGATACGCTTCAGCCTTCACGTTCATGGCCTTGGCCTCGGCCTCGCCCTTCTGGAAGATGACTGCCGCTTCCGCTTCGCCTTGTGCGCGAATCGCCGAAGCCCGGCCCTCGGCCTCGATCGTCAGACGAGATTTTTCGGCAGCGGCAAGATTTTCGATCCGCTGGCGTTCGATCTCCGCCTGCTTCAATACAGTTGCAATCAGCTCTTTTTCGTGACGCAGAATTTCCGCGTCCTGCACCTTGATCTGCTGCTCTTTCTCGATCTGCTCAACCTTCACCTGCTCGGCGATGACCTGCTGCTGCATCACATTTGTCTGCAGCTCGTAGGCCTTGTCAGCCTGTGCCTGCTGCCTGCGGCTCTGTTCAGAAAACTGCGCTTTCTGGATATCGAGATCGCGCTGGGCCTCTGCCTGCTTGGCGAGCGACGCCGTCTCCGCAATCACGCGCTCCTGGTCGGCTGCGGCTTTCGCGATAGCCGCTTCGCGCAACGCATTCGCTCTGCGAATGGCCGTATCGCGTTCCGCCTCCGCCGCAGCCACATCGGCATCGCGACGAATGCGAGCCACATCGGGCCGTCCCATGTTAGTGATGTACTCGTTCTTGTCGCGCACTTCTTTGATCGTGAACGAGACTACCTCAAGACCCATCTTGCTCATGTCGTCCGCGCAGGTTCCGCGCATCCGATCGGCAACCATTTCCGGTTCCTTCACAATCTGCTCGACTGTAAGCTGACCAATAATGCCGCGGAGATGGCCTTCCATCACCAGGCGTATCAACCCTTCACGCTGTGGAGGCGTCTTCGTCAGGAACTGCTCCGCAGCCGTAAGAATTGATTCCTGGTCCGAGCGCACCTTGATCTGCGCCACCGCTTCGACAGTGACGGCAACGCCTTGCTTGGTGTAGAGATCCTGCTGCGGAGCCACGTCGAATGACATCAGCTCCAGTGAAAGCTCGCGGCAGTTCTCGACCATGGGAAAGATGACTGTGCCGTGGCCCTTGATCACGCGTGGCCCGCGAAATCCATAGACAATGAGCGCCTCGTTTGGGCCGGCTTTGCGAAACATCTTCGCCAGAAGGCCCATCAAAACGATGATGGCCAATAAGCTCAATCCAACAATAATGATGATGGTGTTTGTCATAGTGATCCCAGTCCTTTCCACTGGGAAAACTGTGTAAGTGAAACGTTGAAACTGCGCCTAGTGGGACTTACTCCAATCAATCTGCAACTTCATCCCAGCGGCGCACCCAGGCGATGCCTTGCTCATAGCGCATCACCACTACTTCCGTATCGCGCGGAATTGGCAGCCCGTTCTCGCTCCGTGCAGCCGCGAACCGGCGACTTCCATTCTGCGAAAACAAAATCTCGCCTGTGCCGTGATCGCGAATCACTCCACTCACGCGGCCAATCATGCCAATCGTCGCCGTTTCTTCTGCCGTCAGCGCATGCTCGTGTGGCGCCAGCACGCGCGCCATGAACCAGAACAGCGCGGATGCACCCGCGATCCCGGCAACCGTTGCCAGCAGCAGAACCACGGGAACAACAAATCCGCCGTATCGCTCCAGCAAATATCCAGCGCCGCCAAACCAGCAGAGAAAGATCACCAGCGTGAATCCATTAATCGGACTGACAGCATTGGTATTCCCGCCATGAGTTGTTCCAGCATGCCCATGTCCTGCGTGGCCCAGATGCATGTGGCCAATGTGAAAATGAGAGAAGCCGCCTACAAATGCAATCGCGCTGAGACAAAGCCCAAACGCGAAGCAAAACAGGTAGAAACCTTCCCACGTCATTTCTGACTCTCCTTTCCGGACAGCCTTTTCGCCGTCCCTTTTGCGCGCGGTTCTGCCGTGCGCTCCGGTCGCAGTACCTCCAGCAGCCGTTCCACCAGCCCCGGGGTCTCCATCACCGCTTCGAGCAGCAGGAGGCACCGCCTTGTGTCTTGGTGCCGCGCCAATGCCAGCAGCGATTGGCGCAGCGCAGGATCGCGACGGAAACGCTCGGCGCCGCTCACCAGCCACAAATCCAGCTTGTCTTCGAGCGTGCGCGCATCGCTCAGCAGTTCAGGATGGTAGCCCTCCGGATCATCCACCAGGTAACCCGGATGCACCTTGAAGAACTTCGCCAGCAGTTGCCGCGTTGTGTTCGTCAGGTGCGGCCGGGCGCCGCTTTCAATCTGCGAAAGGTATGACTGGCTCATCGGAGTTCCAAGTTCGGAGCGAATCGCCTTCAGTAGTTCCTGCTGCGTCATCGCCCGATTCAGACCACGCAGGTTACCTTCCACTTCGCGTAAATAATGGATTTTCTCGCCGAGCTTCATATTACAATCCGCGATATTTATATCGCGGATTGCAATATGGCACAATAAAAATCGGATGGATGCTGTGGAAATCATCCGCCGTATTTCAGCAAAACATGGAGAAATAAAGGCTTATTCCAGAATTTTGTTCACGCGTTCGATCAGGTTTGCGGCATCGTAGGGTGCTCGCACTTTAATATCGTTATCGAAATAAACATAGACATCGCGCTTCTTAGAGGCAGTTGCAGAAACAGAGCTCGCCTTCTCCGCATTGTCTGGCTCGCTGCCCTGAGCCCATGCCGCGATACGCCCCGCCCATTCGTCCAGCGCGTCGTCGTTATATCCGCTGGCGTAGAGCACCTCGGAGCCATGCAGCCTGCAATAAACAAAATCAGAAGTCACATCCATCAGCCTCGGCCACTCCACTGTATCGGCGCATACCATGGCCACCTGATACTTCCGCAGCAGGGCAACAAACTCAGGCGTTACAAAGCTCTTGTGCCGGATCTCCATCGCATGACGAACGCTCATCGTCTCAACCGCTTCCGTGAAAGCTCTGTCCTTCATCCACGGATCATGGCTCCGGCCCAGCATCGCGGCTTGCTGCGTGTCCCGAGGCAAAAGCGCAAAGAAGGATTCAATGAGTGCGTGATCGAATTTGAAACTTGGCGGAAACTGCCACAGAATCGGGCCAAGCTTTTTGCCAAGCTTCAAAATTCCCGACGCGAAGAAATTCGCCAGTGAAATTTCAACATCCCGCAATCTCTGGATGTGCGTAATGTAACGCGTCGCTTTGACGGAAAAGACAAAGTCTTCAGGCGTATCCTTCGCCCATCTCTCAAAAGATGTGGGCCGTTGCAGGGAATAGAACGTCCCGTTGATCTCAATCGTGGGGAAAGCCTTCGCAGCATACGCAAGCTCTTCTTTCTGCGGAAGCCGTTCCGGATAGAAGACGCCACGCCATGGCGCATACGTCCAGCCTGAAATTCCGACGCGAACAATACCGTGCATTCCATGTGCTATGCCAGTCGCTGTTGAATGGTTGCTCTGCATCTCGGCGATTTCTTTTTGTAACTGCGGACATACTAAAACATACGCACGCCGCATCTGAAGAAACGTGATAAGCGTTCTCTTCACAGGAGCGAAAAAGTATGAACAGGAATAAGCAGTATAAGTTTTTATCCGGATCGGTTGCGATTCTCGCCGGCGCCTTGGTGGTTTCCGGTTGTAATAACAAGCCCGCTCATCCCGATGAAAAGGCTGCGGTGACGAATGCGATGAGCAGCAACAACTTCGGCGACGTGAGCGTTTCGCAGGATCAGGACAAGGGCGTGATGACACTTACCGGCACTGTCACATCGGCAGAACAGAAGGCACAGGCGGAGACCGCCGCAAGACAAGCCGCCCCCGACTACACCATCGCCGATGAAATCGGTGTGCGTCCGCAAGGCGCGGAAAGCCAGGCGAAGGCCGTCGATTCGAACCTGGACAGCGCGATCGAAGACAATTTCAAAGCTTCGTTAAAAGCAAATAAAAATCTGGACGATCAGAGCATCGACTATTCCGCGAAGAACGGAACGCTCGTTCTGAAGGGCAGCGTTAAGACTGCCGGACAGAAGGCTGAAGCAGGCAAACTGGCAAAAGACGTACCAAATGTCCAGCAAGTTGTGAACGAAATTGAAGTCAAACCGGGTAAACATTCCACCGCTAAGTCGTAACGAGAGAATTATGGCGCGGGAGTCCGGCGAGGACTCCTGCATTCTCCTTTGAATCATCCCTTTCACTTCCTGTAGCATCTGAAACGTCAGAATAAATTCGTATCTCCACATACATTCCCAACACCAGGAACACACCATGAGCCGTTTACAGGGGCGAGTTGCGATCGTTACAGGATCGAGCTCAGGCATAGGTCAAGGAATCGCCAGACGCCTCGCGGCAGACGGCGCGAATATAGTCATCAATTATGTAGGACACGCCGACGGCGCGCAGGAAACGTTGAAGATGGTCGAGTCGGCCGGTGCTCAGGGCGTCATCGTGAAGGCCGACGTGTCGAAGGTCAGCGAGGCTCAGTCGCTCGTAGAGGAAGCGTGGAACAAGTTCGGCCCGGCAGATATCCTCGTGAACAACGCCGGCGTCGAAACGAAGACATCGTTTCTTGAAACGAAAGAAGATGACTTTGACCACATCATCGGAGTCAACCTCAAGGCGCCCTTCTTCGTCACGCAGGCATTTGCGCGCAAGCTCGCTGCGGAAAGAAAACCAGGCCGCATCATCAATATCAGTTCGGTACATGAAGACATGGCATTTCCAGGTTATGCAACTTACTGCGTCAGCAAAGGCGGATTGCGCATGCTTATGCGCGATCTATCCGTGGAACTGGGGCCGCTCGGAATCACCATCAACAACATCGCGCCCGGTGCAATCGCCACGCCCCTCAACAAGTCTCTGCTGGAAGACGAACCGAAGCTCAACGCACTGCTCGCACATATCCCTCTCAACCGTCTCGGAACTTCCGAGGAAGTCGCCGCGCTCACGTCTTTTCTCGCTTCGGAAGAGGCGAGCTATGTTACCGGCGCGACCTACTATATGGACGGCGGACTGTCCCGCTATTACAACGAATAGCTACGAAAAGAGAACGCAATGCATCGTTTCCGGGTCTGGGCGCCAAATGTAAAAACGATAGGCGTCAGGGTTGAGAACACCGTCCATGCCATGGAAAAATCCAGTGGCGGCTGGTGGCAAAAAGAAGTGGCGGGCGCAAACGCAGGAACGGATTATGCCTTCATCGTCGATGACAGTGAACCGGCCATTCCCGATCCGCGCTCAGCCTGGCAGCCGCACGGAGTGCACGGCCTATCACGCGCAGTCGATCATGCTGCTCACGTCTGGACAGATGCAGAATGGCAGGCCCCGCCACTGCAGAGCGCTATCCTCTACGAGCTGCACATTGGCACATTTACCCCGGAGGGAACATTCACCGCTGCGCAGAGTCATCTTGCGTATCTCAAAAATCTCGGTGTTACGCACGTTGAACTCATGCCCGTCAATGCGTTTCCTGGAGAGCACGGATGGGGATATGACGGCGTCGATCTCTTTGCTCCCTATGAAGTCTATGGAGGTCCGGAAGGACTTAAGGACTTCGTAAATGCCTGCCATGATCACGGGCTGGCTGTGCTGCTCGACGTCGTCTATAACCACCTCGGACCGTCAGGAAACTACCTTGGGAAATTCGGCCCGTACTTTACGCATCTGCATAACACGCCGTGGGGTGACGCCGTCAATCTTGAAGACGCGGGCAGCCATGAAGTCCGGCGCTTCTTCTGTGACAACGCCCTCATGTGGCTGCGCGACTATCACTTCGACGGTCTGCGTCTAGACGCCGTTCACGCTTACATGGATCGCTCCGCGATCCACTTCATGGAACAGCTATCGACCGAAGTCCGCGCTCTCGAAGCCGAAACAGGCAAGCACTATACGGTCATTGCCGAAAGCGATCTCAACGATCCCAGATTTGTGAGAGCGCCGGAAGCAGGCGGCTACGGCATGGACGCGCAATGGAGCGATGACTTCCATCACTCCCTCGTTACTGTGTTGACCGGAGACCGCAGCGGCTACTACTCGGATTTTGGGTCTATCGCCAATCTTGCCAAGTCTCTCAAGTCGGTTTTTGTCTACGATGGAATCTACGCGCCGCATCGCGACCGCATCCATGGACGCCCGGTTGAAGGTCTTCCGGCATGGCGATTCCTGGGCTACTCACAGAACCACGACCAGGTAGGCAACCGCGCCAAAGGCGAACGCCTCTGCCATCTCGTCGATACAGGCCGTGCGAAAATCGCCGCGGCGCTCACACTCACTGCGCCTTTCGTTCCTATGCTCTTTCAGGGAGAAGAGTGGGCTGGGTCCTCGCCCTTTCAGTACTTCACCGACCACGAGGCAGAGTTGGGAAAGCTTGTCTCGGAAGGCCGCAAGAGAGAGTTCGCCGCCTTCGGCTGGAACCCGGACGACATTCCCAATCCACAGGACGAGCAAACATTCCTGCGATCCAGACTGAACTGGAATGAGCAGTCGCAGCCGCCTCACGCGGAAATGCTCGACTGGTACAGAAAACTCATCGCGCTTCGTAAGAGCCATCCGGAGCTGATCAATGGTTCTCTTGAAGAGACGCAGGTCGAATACAGCGAAGAGGAAAAATGGCTTGTCCTGCATCGAGGCGCGATCCAGGTGGTAGTGAATCTCGGCAGCCATTTACTGGAGCGCAAGGTTTCAACTGCAACACGAGTATTGTTGGCTTCAGACAGCGCTGTGAGGCTGGAGCAGGCGTCTCTCCTCGTCCCGCAAGATGCGGTCGCTATCCTCGGAGATTAGCGGACTACAGGCAGGGTTCGGCGATCATGGTTGTAGTCAGATCCATCTTGTTGTGCTTGCAGCGTTCACGTACCCCCTTGTTTAACCGATCACCGATGCACGAGTACGTCCTCTGCCTGCAACGCCAGCTTTCTTGATGGGCATTGGCCCGATCCGCACACCGATCGCTGCGCCAGCTCATGTAACAGCAATTTTCTCGATTCACCCGCAGGGATCGCCGCTAAAACTTCTCTCCGCAATTCGCCAAGATCATCGAGCCACGGACCCAGATCGTGCGGCAATTGCTCGTCGATTTCCTTACGCAACCGCTGTGCCAGCGCGGGACTCTCGCCCGCGGTAGAAATGGCAATCTGCAATCGTCCGCGCTTCACCACGGAAGGGAAATAGAAATCGCAATTCGGGGGATCATCGACCGCGTTGCAAAGGATATTGCACTCCACGGCGTCTCGATAGACGGCAGCATTCACGTCCAGCGAATCGGTCGCGGCCACGACCAGAAACATCCCCGCCAGATCTGAAACTGCATATTCGCGCCGATGCCATGTAAAAAGGCCCGCATCCGCAAGATCCCTCAATCCGGTTTTTGCTTCCGGAGAGACAACCGTTACATGCGCGCCCGCGGCAAGCAGGCTCTGTATCTTGGACTCGGCAATTTCGCCCGCGCCCACCACCAGGCACGAGCGATCCTGCAGCTTCAGAAAGATAGGAAATAAGCTCATTCTGCAACTCCATGCGGAACCGCGCCGACCGGCACGTCCCGCTCAACGGCTTGCACCGGCACGCCGGATAAGCGGGTGCGCAATTCCTCTTCTGTGTGTCGCCCGAAGTAAGTGCGCAGGTTGTCTTCCGGGCTTCGCTCTGCGATATAGGTGCGCAGCAGCCGCTCCAGTGCTGCCGGAACTTCGGTTGCAGGCACGCGATATCCGACAGGCCGGGCCACAGCCGCATACTTGCCGACAGCACCGCCCACGCAGAAATAGTAGGCGTCCACCATCTTGCCTTCGTGCTTGATTTTCTTGCCCTCAAGTCCGATGTCGGCAATCCAGTGCTGGCCGCAGCTGTTCGGGCAGCCCGTTATGTGCAGCTTTAACTGCTCGTTGAATTGGGGGACGCGCTCTTCAAGTTCGTCTACCAGCTAGCGAGCGAAGCCCTTGGTCTCGGTGATCGCAAGTTTGCAGAACTCCGTACCGGTGCAGGCAATCGCTCCGCGCCAGAAGGTCGAACCTTCCACACGCAAGCCGATTTTTTCAATCTCACCCGCCAGCGGTCCTGCGTTCTCCGTTGGCACATTGATGAAAATGAGGTTTTGCATCACCGTCGCGCGCAGCTCGCCCGAGCCATAGCGCTCGGCAAGCTCTGCGGCTGCGGTAAGCTGATCGCCAGTCAATCTTCCGCGCAGAACCGATGCGCCGACGTAACTCAATCCATCTTGTCTCTGCCTATGAATTCCGGCGTGGTCGCGCAGAATATCTTCCGGCGCATTCTCATCCACGCCCGGATCGAGCTTGTAGCCAAGCCGAGCTTCCAGTTCGCGCAGAAAACTTTCCGCCGTCCATCCTTCGCGCATGAAGAGATACTTCAGCCGGGCGCGGTCGCGGCTTTCGCGCAATCCTTGCTGGTCGCGGAAGATTTCCGTGACTCGCCGCACGACGTCCAGCGCCTGCTCCGGCTTGATAAAGGCGTCGAGCCTTACACCAAGATGCGGCTCATTGGAAAGCCCGCCACCGACACGCAGCGAATACCCGACTTCATCCCCGCGACGAACGCCGGTGAGCGCAACGTCATTGATCTCCGGATAGTTGCACCAAACCGGGCAGCCTGAGATCGAAATCTTGAACTTGCGCGGCAGATTGTAAAACTCGGGATTCGCCGTCAGGTGATGCGCGACTTCCACCGCCAGCTGCGATGCGTCCAGAATCTCATCATGCGCGATGCCTGCCAGCGGGCAGCCGGTCACGTTGCGCACCACATCGCCGCAAGCGCCCTTCGGCGAAAGGCCGATGGCATCGAGCGCATCCACGATCTCGGGCAGCGATTCGATCGTCAGCCAGTGCAGCTGAATATTCTGCCGCACCGTGATGTCAGCCAGATTCCGCGCATGCTTCTTCGTAATGTCGGCGATCACGCGCAGCTGATCGGCACGAATGATGCCGTTGGGGATGCCGATCCGCAGCATGAAGTAGTCCGTGGCCAGCCCCTCGCCACCCTTGCCGCCGACCGCGCCAACGCCGTCGCCCTGCGTATACACGCCCCACCACTTGAAGTAAGCAGAAGCCCACTCCGGCACCACGCTGGCACGCCCCTCGCGCGCGAACTCGCGCACCTCGTTGAATGCTTCCCATGGATTCTTCTCGCGCTTCAGCCGTTCTATCTTCTGCGCCTTGGTTTCTTTTACTGGGGCCGTATTCGTCATGTGTCAACCTGTAATCGGAAATAAAAAGCCCGCGTCAGCTTTGAGCTGATACGCGGGCTTTGTGTGAATCTTAGAACCTTGGATGTTCGCTTAGGTCATTCACTCAAAGTCCGGCACAGTGCGGGACAACACCCACAACATGCCACCGGAATGAATGAATGGAACATTATCTAAAGCCTATCGGTTTGGCAGAGGACAGTCAAGAAAACCACCTCTGCCGGATTGCCTAGAAATTGAATGCAGCTTCCAGAAAGATGCTGCGATTACCCGCCGTCTGCGGGCCGAAGAATCCGCCAGCCAGCGATTGCGATTTATCGAAAAATGGCGAGAGCAGCGTTCCATTGGGCGTTCCCAGATTCTGGTGGTTCAAAACGTTGGTGCTGAAAACCGTCAGGGTCAGGTTGTATTTGCGCGGAACGGCAGCATCCAGTCGTCCGGGACCGCCCTGGTTGCCACTCAGTCCAATGAATCCCGGACCGCCGCGTCCACCACGACCGCCGCCACCACCGCTGCCCGCGCCCCGACCGCTTTCGACACGCGGCCCCATGCCGATCACCTTGCTCACGCGCAGGTTCAGGTTGATATTGCTCGGTCCCGTCCCATATCCGTAAGGAACGATGCGTTCATTTGTGCCTACGGGGTTTGTGTTGAGGCAGCCAAATCGGGTCTGCACCACTCCTGCTTCGCTGCAGCTGGCCGCAAATGTTGGACGGGCATTGAACTGATTGTTGGCCGTCAAGTCATTGCCGATGGTGAGGTTATACGGCGTCCCCGAGTTATATCCGACAAACGGCGCGACCGAAATCGCCCACGGTGCCTGGAAGTTGCCCAGGATGACAAAGCGATTATGGACATCGAAGGCCGAGCGTCCATAATCGAGCTTCGGATCATGCGCGTTGGAAAGAAACGAATTCACGCCTCCGGTATTGCTCAGCGCGTTGTTGTAAACATAGAAGCCGAACAGGCTGAAGCGTTTGAATCGCGCATTGCCGCTGGCAATCAGCTGGCTCTGGCGATAGAAGCCGATCGATTGATAGGTATACAGGTTTTCGTCGGGTGCCTGGAGCCCGACCGCATCGGCGTATGTATCGCTCGAAGTGCTGAAGGGCTGCGCGCTTACGTTGTTGGTGAGGTACTGATGCACGCCCTGGCTGTAGAGATAGGTCACGTTCATCGTGGCATTTTTTGCAATCTGCCGGTCGATGCCAAGGGCTGCCTGCATGTCCACTGCCGCGCGGAAATGATTATCGATCTGGTAATAAGTCGGAGCGGGGTTTTCATTGGCCTGATCGGAGTTGAAGGACTGGATCACGATCTGCTGATTCGACACGCCACCCGGCGGCGGAACGTTGTGGTGGATCGTGTAGATCACAAAAGGTGTGCTGCCGCCGCCGCCGAAGGTGTTCGCAACGCCCCACCGCTGGAAGAACCATCCATAGCCTGCGCGCAGCACCGTTTTGGCGGGTTTCTTTCCGCCGCCGTCGAGCGCATAGGCAAGAGAGACACGCGGCGCCCAGTCGTTGATGTCATGAATATAGTTCTGCGCCTCCCAGCGCAGCCCATAGCTGAACGTCAAGCGCGGATTGATCTTCCAGTCGTCCTGATAGAAGAGGGAAGCATCGAAGAGAGTGGCTCGCGCAGTGAATGCATTGTTGTTCACCTGCGTGACCTGGAATTTCTGCGGCTTGCCACTCAGATAGTCCGAGAGCGACTGATAGGTATACAGCCCGTTCGTTCCCGCATTGGTGTAGTTGGCATCGCGGGTAGCGCGCAGCCTCGCGCCAAAATTCAGCGAATGAGCTCCCGCCGCTGCGGTGAAGTAATCCTGCAGCTCGTAGTAGTCCTGGTTGTCGCGCAGAGTTCCGCTGTTGCTGCCGCCCGAGGTAAAAGCGCCCTGCACGGAGATGGTGGGATCGTTTGAAAGGGGAGTCTGCTGCGACCGCGTGCGCGAGTACTCAAAGCGCATGTCGTTGACGACCTTCGAATTCATCACCCAGCTGTTGCTGATCTGAATTTCATTCGCAATGCTGTGTGTGTTGTATCCCAGCGTGGGCAGGCTGGTAGTGCCGATGCCCGCGTTCGACTGCGCACCTCGCGTAAAGTCGTAGCGGACTGTCAATGTGTCCGTTGGGCTGAGCTGTATATCAAAACGCGGAGCAATGTCGATACGCGTGCTCGGGTTGGCGACCGTCGTGTTCAGATATACAGGATTGTTCGGGTCGACTGTTGTGGCAGGATTGACCGCGTCCACGACGTTCACGTTCTGAGAGTTACGACCGAAGGCATTCAGGAAAAACGAAATATTTTTTGAAAGCGATGCGCCCACGTTGCCGTTCAGGAAGTATGTGTAGTAGTCCGGAAACGGAATCCTCGGTTGCCCCGGCTGCAGGTTTGAATTGAGAATCGGGTTCGCTGCATTGAAGCTCGAATCTGTGCCGCGCGCGTTGATGCTTCCGTGCAGCTTGTCTGTGCCCGGCTTGGTCAGAATTTCGATGCGCCCATATCCGAGCCGGTCATATTGCGCTGAAAACGGATTCTGGTTCACGCGAATTTCGCGGATGGACGACTTCGGCGGAAGCTGCCCGCCAGTAAAGCCGTCGATATAAATCTGTCCGCCGTTCGGACCCGCCGAAGGCCCGGCCAGCGCCTGCAACTCATTCTGCAGTTCATCCGGATCATCCGAGAGCGCATCGAGGTCTTTTCCCTTCAATACGACGGCATTCGCATTGCTATCCGGGCTCGTATCGACAGTCGTGCTCTCAGCATTCACCTGCACCTGTTGCTGTTCCACCTGGATTTCGAGCGACACATCGAACTGCTTTGCCTGCCCCGCGACCACGGAAATGGCCTTCGAATTCGACGAAGCAAAACCCTGCGCATTCGCGATGACAATATAAGTTCCGGGCGTCAGGTTGTTGACCTGATACGAGCCGCCTGCATTGGACGTCACCGTGGCGACGGTGTGGCCATCGGGAGTCGTCAGGCTCACATTGGCGTTTGGAATCACTGCGCCCGAGGGGTCGGTCACCTGTCCACGCACGGAGCCTTTCGCCGCCTGCGCCAGTGCGTGTGTTGCCGTCCCAAGAGCCAGCAACAAGATCATCAAAAAAGAAAAATAGTGTGCAAGAACTCTTTGTTTCACAAATTCTCCAAGAGCTTTCAAACGATAGACGTATGGATGTGCTTACTGTTGTGCGGCTCCCTCGCCGCCGCTGCCGAGGCTCCAGGAAGAAGAAAACAGGCTCTGGCTCGCTGTGGTGGAAGCCTGGAGCATCGGTTCGACACCGGCCAGCAGCGTAATTGCCGTAGCTGTGTCGCTTGCGCCTTCGGTCGAGACAATCATCACTGCATCGCCCACGTGCAGGTCGGTGAGCTGTACGCCCGGCGCGCGTTGCAGTATCTGCGAAAGATCGCCGCGCTGGCCGCCCGGCCTGCCCGCGCCCATGCCACCGCCGCTGTTGCCTGACGGAGGCTCTGTACTCGCAGAAGCCATATGCTGGCCAGCGGCCCCCGCTCCGCCTTTGATTCTGGCGGCAATTGCCTGCGCTGTTTCAGGCGCGAGCTTATGCAGCTGTGAATCCGGTGTGACGCGCACGATGACATGTTTTTTCGTGGCCAGGTCATTGACGGTCAACGTCTGTCCCGCGGCGTTTACACTGACTACGGTCGCCGCAATATTCCGGAACGATCCGGCAACAATCTCGTCGGCTGTGACGTCAGACCCGTCCGCGCTGCGGTCGCCGCGCGCGCGCAGCTGATCGCCGGGTTTGATCTGGTCCAGCGTGGAAACCTTGGCGTCGTCGAACTTCACCGAATCCGGCGCATACCGGCGAATGATCGTTTTCGGCGTCGTGTGGATCGTGAACGTCCTCGATCCCGCCGCCGCAACAATCGTGCCGCTAGCTGCATCGACCGACTTCACAATGCCGCCCACACCGCGCTTCTGCCAGTCCTCGCTCTCCTGCTGCTGTTTCTGCGCGATGTCGCTCTTCTTCATCGCGATCACGGCCTGCGCGGAGTAGGTGTTCTCAGCCGTACCAGGCGTCGCTCGCACCAGCACACGATCCCCTATCGTCAAGTCCTGCACGTGGATGGCTGTGGCACTACTAAGGTCTTTCTGCCCCGGTTCCGTGCGCACGATGCGCGTCGTATCGCTGACCAGGATGGTCGCCACTACGCCGGCGTCGGATTTGATTGTGACGGAGTCACCGCTGACAGCCGTGACCGTTCCCAGCAGCCGCGCCGTCGATGCGGTGGCCGTCTGGCCAGCCTCGGCGAACGCTGGATGAGTGGTCGCGGCGGGCAACCCAGCCGCAGCCAGCAGGCTAAGTGCGAACGATGTCTTCACGAATGGCATAAATGGATAGATGTCAACGTCTTTCAGGAAGAGGCCTATGCCTCGGAACTCACTCGAAAGACGGGAGGGCACTCTTGAAAGTTTCAGTTTTAATTGTAACGAAGCAAGCGATTACACGGGACAAATTGCAAAGTTCCGTCCCCTTCCAGCGAGCCAGTCATAGGCTCCTCCATTTATTATCAAGCGTTGGCCCTTGCCTCCACCGGCATCTCAGGTATAGATAAGTGCTACCAGATCGCGTCATTTGAAGGATTCAGGAAACGCATGGCAATCACCAATGTAAGCAGCTCTTCGGTCACCACCTACTCTCCTGGCAATACCAATAAGAGCGCCATGGCGATGGTGACCACGCTCTTCTTCATGTGGGGCTTTCTCACCTCCCTCAATGACATCCTGATTCCGCATCTGAAATCGATCTTCTCGCTCAACTACGCCTCGGCCTTGCTCGTGCAGTTTGTTTTCTTCTGCGCATACGCTGCCTTCGGCATTCCCGCGGGCAAGATCGTTGAGTGGATCGGCTACCAGCGCACGATGGTGGCTGGCCTCTTCACTATGTGTGCCGGAGCGCTGCTTTTCATCCCGGCCGCCAGCGTGCCCTCTTTTCCGCTTTTCCTGGCCGCGCTCATCGTGCTCGCAGCGGGCATCACCGCTCTTCAGGTGGCAGCAAACCCATACGTCTCCGTGC
>JAATFH010000148.1 GCA_015655315.1 Terriglobales bacterium | reverse complement strand
GACGAGAACAAGGCCGGCGAGTTTGTAGGGAATGCCGCCGATTGGGAGAAGGCCGAGTCGGTGTTGCGTGACGTGCTGACGAAGCGCGGCGTCTCGTTCAAGGCCATCCCCGGCGAAGGCGCTTTCTACGGCCCGAAGATCGACATCAAGCTGGTCGACGTGCTGGGCCGCCTGTGGCAGCTCTCGACCGTGCAGTTCGATTTCAATCTCCCGGCGCGCTTCGAGCTGGAATATGTGGGAGAAGATGGAGAGCGTCATCAACCGCTGATGGTGCACCGCGCTCTCTTCGGTTCCGTGGAGCGGTTTTTCGGCGTGCTCATCGAGCATTACGCCGGAGCCTTCCCGCTCTGGCTCGCTCCGGTGCAGATCGGACTTGTACCGATCAGCGAACGTCACCAGGCTTACGCGGAAAAAGTACAGCAACAGTTACAAAAGGCAGGTCTGCGCGTTGAGTTGGATGGCCGCAACGAAAAAATGAACGCAAAGATTCGCGATTTCACCATGCAGAAAGTGCCGTATGTTCTGGTTATGGGAGATAAAGAGGCCGAAGCGAATGCCGTCAGCGTACGGACGCGGGGGAAGGGCGATCAGGGTTCCACACCACTCGATGCATTCATCGCAAAGAGCCTGAAACTGGTGGAAGAAAAATCAGTCGATTTGTAACCAGCGCACCGTAAATGACCTTTGCATGAACGCGGTCACACCAGGGTGAATTTACGAAATAGACGCACCGTCATTCCGACGACCGACGGGAGAGCCTGTCCTGAGCGTAGCCGAAGGACAGAGTCCAACCGATGTCGGATTGGCTAAAGACACTGTTCTGAGCGCAGAATAACGGTGTTTTAAGAATCATTTTCAGGTTTGTCATCCTGAACTCAGTGAAGGATCTGTTTTTAGCCGCCTTCGCAAAAACCCTGAAAACCAATCATCCCTGTAAGCGGAGAAGGCGAAAACTGCCGGGTTCCCGCCTTCTCCGCTTTCGATGGGGCTTATCTCGGATGAGGATGATCCTCATGCGGCTGTTCTTGCGGCCTTGATTCAGGCCGTTGTTGCGGTTGCGGGTGTGGCGCAGAATGCATTTCCTGCGGCGCTCGCGGCTGCTCGTGCTGCACGACTGGCCGCTGCTCCTGTTGCGGTCGTTGTTGTGGCGTCGGGCGAATCTCCTGCTGCGGCCGCGGTTGCACGACTGGCCGCTGCTGCTCCTGTTGCGGTCGTTGCTGCGGCGTCGGACGAGTCTCCTGCTGTGGTCGCGGTTGCACGACTGGCCGGGGTTGTTCCTGCTGGGGCCGCTGCACCGCTTCCTGGCGCGGTGCAGGATGAACTGGCTGCAGTGCCCGCGTTGGCTCACTCTGGGGTGTCCGTGGCTGCTGTATTGGCTGTGGCCGCACATCTGTCGGTCGCGGCTGCGGATGCTGGACAGCATTTTCCGGATGAGCCTGCGGCCGGATCAGGTTAGGTGGCTGCGGCTGGGTTCGAGCCACGTTCGCGCCGCCCTGCCGGGCTTCATTGGCGACATTAGGCCGCACCTCTGGCCGCTGCTGCTGGGGAGCCGCCGTCCGGTTCACCGGATGAATCGCCGCAGCGCGTTCTGCTAGCCCCGGATTCGCAACCCCTCGCACCGGAGGTTGAGCCGCCGGTGCATGAAAAGGCGTCGCCAGCGGACGATTCACCGCAACCGTCTGCGGCTTGCCGTGATTGACGTTGAAGAATTGCGCACGATCCTGTCCCGCCTGCCGCGCGTGCATTGTCTGCGCCGTCAATGGCGGCAGGTGCCGTTCACGAGACGCCTGCAACTCCGCTGGAGTGGGACGCGCTTCAATGCCGCCGTGGCCGCCAGCATAGCTGACGCGGTTATTGTTGTAATTGTTGATGGTCACGTTGTGCACGTAGACATTCCTTACGACCGTCGTGTTTACATTCGTGATCGAGCGGTTGTAATAGAAATTGTTGTGGTTCCAGTAGCCACCGTAATAGCCACTGCCAACATATCCATGCCCATAGTTGATGCCGCCGTAGTAGCCGACATGCGGTCCCCAGTAGCCGTGATTCCAGCCGTAACGATTGTTCATCCAGCCCCAGTAGCCGGGTGTCCACAAAGCGCCAATATAAGGTGCGATCACCCAGACGCCCGGAACCCAGAAGTACCCGGCAGGCTGGTATCCCCAATATCCCGGCGTCCAGAGGTAGTTCGGCCCAGGACACACCGGCTGCTCGTAAACCGGCAGCGGCGGCGGGGGCTGGGGAGCATACACCGGCTGTTCCATCGCAGCCGTGTCGTAATATCCACTCTGGTCCGAGCTGACTTCGGTCGCGGGAACAGTATCATCCGGAGGGTAAGAGGACTCTGATGCATCCGGTGGTGGTGGCGGCACATTCTCACTCGAACCAGCTGCTGCCTGTGACGGCGAGGAGGCAACTGAAGCCGGGACGGCACTCCTTGGCGCTGCCGACGTAGCGCTCTCATTGACTGGAACCGATTGATCCGCTGGCGCCATGTTGGCGCTGGCCGGATCGTAGCCCGGGTCCTGCTGCTCCTGGGTCTGCGCCGCATTATCGGATTGCTTGTTGCATCCAGCCACACCAATCGCGAAGGCCAGTGCCACCGTCGTTCCAAACTTTCTCAGCATGGGCATGACATCTCTCCCCGAAGAGCTTAGATGCACTTTCATCCAAAAAGTCGTGCTGACTCACTTCAAGGACAGAATACTTCAAGCGTCATAATCTCGAGGCGGATGGTTTAAAGGGGCCGCACGGAAGAGGTGGCAGGTTTTATGAGGTTAAGAACAACATCTCGAAATAGAAGGTAAAGGAGTGCGGTTTTGTACAATGTCATTCGGATACGAAGTCGGAGGCCTATATTTTTGAGGTAGTGAACATATTCTCTATTTACAATGGCTTCGAGTAGCCTAAATGAAGAGATGATATTTGCTCTCTTTTCGCTGACAATCCACAGAGTAGTACAGGCCCGCAAAGAATCAGGCCTGACTTTGGCCTATTGAGTGATCTCAATTACAATTAAACAGTCAGACTTTACATAAGGTGCAAACGATCTTGCGTTTGCAAGCAACCGCAGCCCACATTGCGGCTCATATTTGTGTGATTCCAATCCGGATGTTGTTCTTGCCTAAATTAATGACGTCTACCGCACCGCCGAACTTTGCCCTTCACCATCGAGATTGTCACTCAAGTCATCTCTTCGATCCGCACACAAAAACGTCAGGGAGGAAACTATGAAGGCTGTGATCCTTGCCGGCGGACTTGGCAGCCGACTTAGCGAAGAAACTTCTACGAAGCCGAAACCGATGGTGGAGGTCGGGGGAAAACCGATTCTATGGCACATCATGAAGATCTATTCCGCGCATGGGATTCAGGACTTTATCGTTTGTCTTGGATACAAAGGAAATCTGGTCAAGGAGTATTTTGCAAATTACTTTCTCTATTCCTCCGATGTGACGATTGACATGGAGAAGAATCGGCTGGAATTCCACCACAACAATTGCGAACCGTGGCGTGTCACGCTGATCGATACAGGAGCAGCCACCATGACCGGGGGGCGACTGAAGCGGGCACTATCTTACGTGGAAAAAGAGGAAGAGTTCTGTTTTACCTATGGCGATGGGGTTGCGAACGTTAATATTGCAGAGCTGATCGATTTTCACAGGCAGCAGCAAACCCTGGTAACGTTGACTGCCACGCGGCCGACAGGAAGATTCGGGGCGCTTGGCCTTGATGAAGCCTCGCGAGTTCACACTTTTATGGAGAAGCCCCAGGGCGACGGGCGATGGGTCAACGGCGGTTTTTTTGTGCTGTCTCCGAAAGTCGGCGACTATCTTGTGGATGATGAGACAATTTGGGAGCGCGAACCTATTGAGAGACTCGCGCGCGAAAATCAGGTCTCTGCTTATAAGCACACCGGATTTTGGCAGCCCATGGATACTCTACATGACAAGAATTTGCTCGAAGATCTGTGGTCCTCAGGCACCGCACCCTGGAAAGTTTGGTAGAGATGTTCTGGACAGGGCGGAAAGTCTTCATCACTGGCCATACAGGTTTTAAAGGAAGTTGGCTCTCGCTCTGGCTGGAATTGCTGGGTGCCGAGGTCGCGGGCTATGCTCTTCAGTCCTCAGATACCCCTAATCTCTTTCAGATCGCAGAAGTCGGCCGATCTCTGCGATCCACTATTGGGGACATCTGCGATTTGGAACGCTTGAAGATGTCCTTGTCCGAGCACCGCCCGGAAATAGTCTTTCATTTAGCTGCCCAGCCCCTGGTGCGACACTCCTATGTTGAACCACTGGAGACCTATCGTGTGAATGTCCTGGGGACCGGCAGCCTCCTCGAAGCCGTTCGCGGCTGCGACTCCGTGCGTGCGGTCGTCGTAATTACAACCGACAAATGCTACGAAAACAGGGAGTGGGCTTGGCCTTATCGGGAGAACGATAGGCTTGGCGGTTACGATCCGTACAGCAGCAGCAAAGCGTGTGCTGAGTTGGCGGTTTCATCCTGGCGGCAGTCGTTCTTCCCAGTGGAGGCGTACGATAGACACAAAGTGGCCATCGCCTCTGCACGGGCAGGAAACGTCATTGGCGGCGGTGACTGGTCTGCGGGGCGACTCATTCCCGATGTTATTCGTGCATTTGTTGGCGAGCAGCCGCTGGTCATTCGCAATCCGCATGCAATCCGACCCTGGCAACATGTGTTGGAGCCCCTGCGTGGATACCTCATGCTCGCTGAGCGTCTTTACAACGGGGGGACTGCTTTTACCGGAGCCTGGAATTTTGGCCCCGAATACCGAGATGCGAAATCTGTGGAGTGGATTGTTCAGCACCTAGCAGCTGACTGGGGGCCGAGCGCGCGCTGGGAGTTGGATAAGACTGAACCGCCACATGAGGCGCAGATCTTGAAGTTAGACTGGTCAAAAGCATTCCATGAGCTTCAGTGGTATCCGGTCCTACCCCTGGAGCAGGCGCTCGCGTTCACAGTTGACTGGTATCACGCCTGGCGCCAGAGTACAGACATGCGGCTGCATACATTGAGCCAGATCGAGCAATATACTCGGCTGGCCGGAGAATGCGTGTGATGCTCCCTCATTCTTCACTACCACAAAAGGAAATGGATAGATAAAAATGAGTCGTGCAGCGGAACTTCGTCAGCAGATACTCAGCCTAGTCTCAGAGTATTCACGGGAGGCTTTCCCTGAGCGGGATTTTGTGCCAGGACAAACCCCTGTTGCAGTTTCCGGGCGCGTATTCGATGGCAGTGACGTTCAGGCTCTTGTGGACTCGTCGCTCGATTTTTGGCTCACTGCCGGACGGTTCTCCGACGAGTTCGAACGCAGGTTTGCTCGGCGCTTTGGCGTGCGGTGCGCCCGCTTGGTTAACTCGGGGTCGTCTGCTAATCTCGTGGCTATTTCAGTGCTGACATCTCCAACGCTTGCGGACCGCCAGTTGAAGCCAGGAGATGAAATCATTACCCTTGCTGCGGGTTTTCCGACCACAGTGAACCCGATCATCCAAAACCGCGCCGTACCGGTCTTCATCGACGTGCAGCTCCAAACTTACAACGCCGACGTGACGATGTTAGAGGAAGCCCTGAGCCCGCGTACCAAAGCGGTCATCTTCGCGCATACTTTGGGTAATCCATTCGATCTCAAGACGGTAGCTGCATTCGCTAAGAAGCACAATCTATGGCTAATAGAGGACTGTTGCGACGCGTTGGGCTCTCGCTATGAAGATCAAAATGTCGGAACATTTGGAGACCTGGCAACAGTGAGCTTTTACCCCGCCCATCACATCACAATGGGTGAGGGGGGATGCGTCCTTACGGACAAGCCACAGCTGGATCGACTCGTAGAGTCCTTCCGCGACTGGGGCCGCGACTGTTGGTGCGCGCCAGGCAAAGATAATACATGTGGCAAGCGTTTCGACTGGCAGCTCGGAACTTTGCCCTGCGGTTATGACCACAAGTACACATACTCGCATATCGGTTACAACCTAAAGGTCACCGATATGCAGGCTGCAGTGGGACTCTCCCAGATGGAGAAGCTCGATGGCTTCATCGCAAAACGCAGGGAGAATTTCGCTGCCTTGAGGAAGGGTTTGGAATCTCTCCAGGACGTCTTCCTGCTGCCGGAGCCAACTCCAGGAAGCGATCCGAGCTGGTTTGGGTTCCCCATTGCTGTAAAACCCGAATCTGGCCTGACGAGAGATAAAGTGACGCGGTACCTCGAATCGCGCAAGATTGGGACGCGGCTCTTGTTCGCGGGGAATCTAGTCCGGCAGCCTGCGTACCGCGACGTCCAGTATCGGGTAGTGGGTGACCTGAAGAACACGGATTACGTAATGAACAATGTGTTTTGGATCGGAGTTTACCCGGGTTTGAGCGATAGTATGCTGCGCCATATGCTGCAATCTTTAACCGAGGTGGCGACCGCACAATGCGCTGTCTCGTAACAGGTGTGTCTGGCTTTCTTGGATCGCATCTAGTACGCAAACTTGTAAGTCAAGGACACGAGATTTTAGCCGTCGCCCGGCAGACAAGCGACCTGTGGCGGCTCAACGATGTCCGGGAAAGAGTTTCGTTTGTCTCTGCATCTCTGAATGCAATTGAATCTGCTCATACGGAAATTGTGCAGTTTAGTCCCAACGTGGCGTTTCACCTTGCCTGGACTGGCGGCAATAGCAGCGCGTTCTCCAACCAGCCCGGACAGGTTTTTGAAAATGTTCCCGGCTCCCTTGCGTTGGTTCGCATACTCGCTGAAGCAGGCTGCGAAGTCCTGATTTATGCTGGATCGTCACTGGAGTACGGTAGATTTCAGATTCCTGTGGTGGAAACGGATATTTCCAGCCCGTCCAGCCTGTATGGCGCGGCAAAATATGGAACTGAGATCCTGGTCCAGGGACTTTCCCGTATCTATGGAATGCGTTTCTGCGGAGTTCGTATCTTCTGGACTTATGGGCCCATGGATGACGAGAGGCGAATGATCCCATCGGTGATCTTGTCATTGCTGAATGGTCGGAAGCCTCGTCTGACAGAAGGCGCCCAATTATGGGATTTTCTGTTTATTGACGATGCGATCAGAGCGCTAACGTTGCTTTCTGAAACCAAGGGGGCCGAGGGCATCTTTAATTTGGGGTCCGGAGAACCAGTCGCTGTTC
>JAATFH010000412.1 GCA_015655315.1 Terriglobales bacterium | reverse complement strand
GGGAGAAGGGATTTCGTCTCTCGGGCGGTGAGCGGCAGAGACTGGCGATTGCCCGGGCCTTGGTGAAAGACGCGCCTGTTCTCATTCTCGATGAGGCGACTTCGGCACTCGATACGGAGAGCGAATCGCTGGTGCAGGCGGCGCTCAGCAACCTGATGGCTGGACGCACGGTGGTGGTGATCGCGCATCGGCTTTCGACGGTACGCAGGGCGACGCGCATCGCGGTTCTGGAGAAGGGGCGCATTACGGCAATTGGTTCGCATGAGGAATTGATGAAGCAGTCGGCCATGTATCAGAAGTTGTATCAACTGCAGTTCATGGATATGCCGGAGCTCGCCGAGCCTGTGATGATGGGTAAGCCGGAACTATGACCCAGAAGAAAGAATCTGTAACTCAGAAAAAAGAAATCGCGAATGGATTGCCTATTCATTCGATGACAGGCTTTGCACGCGTCTCGGAGAGGCTTTCGGAAACGCTCGGCTACACTCTTAGCCTGAAGAGCGTGAATCACCGTTTTCTCGACCTGCATATGCGCCTGCCTGGCGGGACGGATGCGCTCGAAATGCAGCTGCGCAAAGTGCTGAAAGAGAAGATCGCGCGCGGGCACGTGGAGGTCTCGCTTTCGATCGACCGCAGCACAAAGATGGAAGCGCAGTATGACGATGGTTTGGTCGCCGCTTATATCGCTGCTTTCCGCAGTGCCGCCTCGCGGCATAATTTGCAGAGTGAACCGGATTTGAATGCGATCTTTCGCTTGCCGGGAGTGCTGAACGGCGATTCGCGGAATCCCGAAGACGAATTGCAGTCGATCGAAGCGGCCGTGACGAAGCGTGCCGCACAATTGATCGTTGAATTGAACACGATGCGTTCGGCGGAAGGCAGTTCACTCGCGAAGGAACTGCGCAGGGGGCTGGAGCGGCTCAATGGATTTGTCGATGAAGTGGGTGAGCTTCGACACGATGTGCAGAAGGTCTATTTTGAGCGGCTCAGTCAACGGTTGTCTGAGATGCTCAACGGCAATCTGGATCGCGAACGCGTTCTGCAGGAGGCAGCTTTGCTGGCAGAGCGCAGTGATGTGGAGGAAGAGATTGCCCGCATGCACACACATATTGCGCATTTCGAATCGCTGCTCGATCAGGGTGGAGAAATTGGCAAGAAACTCGATTTTCTACTGCAGGAGATGAACCGCGAGGCCAATACTCTGCTCTCGAAGACCAGTGGTCTTGCGGGCAATGGAACGCGCATTACCGAGCTTGGCCTGGGCATGAAATCGGAGATTGAGAAAGCCCGCGAGCAAGTGCAGAACCTCGAGTAGCACAGTCCTATCCATAAGGAAGAAGAAAGCTTGGCAGGAATACTGTTCATTATTTCAGCGCCTTCGGGCTCAGGGAAATCGACGCTGGTCAACCAGATACGGTCACTTGTGGACAATCTGGAGTTTTCCGTTTCCTATACCACGCGGCCGCCACGCGGTTCGGAAGAAGAGGGCCGCGAGTATCATTTCACCACCCGCGAAAAGTTTGAACAAATGATACGGAATAACGAGTTCCTTGAGTATGCCGAGGTCTTCGGCAACTACTACGGAACCGCGCGGAGCTCGTTGACGGACGCTCAGGCGCACGGCAAGGACCTTTTACTGGATATCGATGTGCAGGGTGCGGCACAGGTCCGCAGGAAGATACCGGACGCTGTTGGCATCTTTGTCATGCCGCCCGCGCCGGATATTCTGGCGACCCGGTTGCGAAATCGTAGTCGCGCGGAAGGTG
Organism: Terriglobales bacterium; assembly: GCA_015655315.1. Lineage (GTDB taxonomy): Bacteria > Acidobacteriota > Terriglobia > Terriglobales > Acidobacteriaceae > Alloacidobacterium. The sequence continues at coordinate 3,732 of JAATFH010000412.1, read as the reverse complement.
GAGTAACAGAAGAAGTTATTCAGCGCCGGCTGGCCGAGGCAAGGCAGGAGATTGTGAATTACCGCGAATACAGTTATATTCTCGTCAACGACATTCTTGCTCGGGCCGAAGAAGACCTTTTAGCCATCGTTGCCAGCGAACGCGTGCATCGCGAAGGAGACAACTCCATCCAGGATGCGGATCGCCTGCTGAAGCTGGCAGAGAGTTGCAGGCAGGAGAACTCTGGTGACCGCGTGTATCCTGTGCTGAAAGCCTTTGGGTTGCTCGATCCGGAAATGTAGACGTCAGTTGCAGTTCTTATTTTTGGAGGATGAGTCAATGAGTCTGGAGCAGTCGTTCGACAGCAACTTCCGTTACGTTCTTGTGGCCGCGCGCCGCGCTCGTCAACTGCAGAACGGTTCGCAGCCCCTGGTCGACTCCCGTTCCCGCAAGGCATGCAAGATCGCACAGGACGAGATTGCTGCAGGCAAGGTGGGCTATGTGAAAAGCGATACGCCAGTCCTTAAGCCTGAAGTTGCAGGCGCGGATATCCCAAAATTCGCTATTTCTTAAACCAGCGCGCCAGCCATCGATAAACTCGCGATCGGTCAGTGCTTGAAAACCTGCATCATCAGCTCACCCTGTACCTGGTCGAGCTGTTTCAGCGTGGACTCGAGTGATGGCCGATCATCGAGTGCGGCACTGTGAAGGATTTCGTTCAGACGAAATGCCGTGTGACGCATGAGAATTTCTGCGTTCTTCAATTTTCGCGTGTCTTCGGCTACGCCCATGTGGATTTTCTGAGCGTATGACTGAACTGCCTTCAGCGTGTCCGAGGCATGCTTGAAGTCGCCGGAAGACATTTCCTGCCCGGCGATTTCCGTCATGTCGTGGACAATTTCCGCATAAAGAAAGCACTGCTCTTTGGGAGATGCCTGCGCTGCTTTTGTTTCGAGCAACAAAAGAGCTTGTGCATCCGGGAGTTTTTCGTTGGCGCCGTACGCGTGAGAACAGGGTACGAGTAATACTGCTGCGGCTGCGATTGCTACGAACCTCATGGGACACCTCCTTAGGTGCCACGGGAACGTTATCGGCTATTATTTGCCAAGCGTGACCAACCGATGTCTTGCCTGCCACTCCTGGTCGGGGAACCTGCCATTGGCTGCGGCCAGGAACTTGTGGTAGTAGTCGGCCGCGTCCTTTATGTGATGTAGATTATCGTAAGCCGTTGCCCAAAGGAAGTAGGTAGCTGGAGTTTCTTCTAGAAGTTTTGATCGTGCGGAAAGGGAATCCAGCGCGACCTGGTATTGATGGTCCTCCGAGGCGGCGAAGGCAAGGCTGCTCCAGGCATCTCCGTTATCGGGTGTCAGGCTTACAGCCTTTTTCAATACGATCACCGCTTCGGCATATTGCTGCAGGTGGATCAGGTTTTCACCTCGAGCAGTCAGCAGAGCCGGGTCATCTGGAGCCGTCTTCAGCAACTGAATGTACAGCGGGTCGGCTTTGTCGGCGGCGCCACTCTGCGTGTAAGCGTCGGCCAGCATGGCGCTGATGGAGGCATTGTCCGGCTGATTTGCGTACAGCTTTTCGAGAGCGCTAACTGCTTCATTCTGCTTGCCTTCCGCGTTCAGGACAATAGCCAGCTGGGTATTCAGCGCCGGATCGTCGGGATCGCGGATCAGGGCGGTTTTGATCAGAGGCTCAGCGTCGGCATATTTCTTCTGTGCGATCAGGACGTGGGCAAGTCCCGCAGTCGCGGCAGAGGATCCGGGCTGCTGGTTCAGCAGGCGGCGGTAGGCGGTTTCCGCGCTGACTTCATCGCCTTCGGCTTCGGCAATTTCCGCGGTCAACAGCAGATCTGCCGGAGTTTCGGGGCTAAGTGAGAGGGCTTGCAGGAGCTCCTGTTTGGCCGCATCCGGATTGTTGGAGCGGTCGAGTTGGGCTAACGCGCGGAAAGCCTGTGCTTTGGCCGTGGGATTCGGCGGGTTCGGTTCCAGTTTGATCGCAGCTTCGAGTTGTTCGTGGGCGTCCTGTTGCTTGCCTTGGCGCGCCAGAATCAAGCCGAGCGCAAGACGCGATTCGAACTGTTCGGGGGCGGCGGTGATCGCTTTCCGGTAGAAGCCAGCGGCGCTGTCATCATGCTCCTGAGCATCCTCCACGTAGCCTCGGTCGAAGAGCGCACGGGCATCGTTTGGATGTGCCGCGAGGTAGGTGTCGAGAAGACTGCGGGCGTGGGTGAAATCCTTTGTGTCGATCGCGGTTTCAGCCTGCGTTAGCGGATCATCAGCTGATTTCTGCGACACGGCATGCGGTGGCTCATCCACGCTGGTTCCCGGCGGCGGCGGGGCGGATTGAGCATACGCTGCGAGCAAGGAATGTGTGAGTCCAACGATGACAAGATACTTGACGGCTGACTTCATACAGCTACTTCGTTCTCCGCTTCCTGCAGGGGCTCGCGTGAAGACTCGCGGCGTTGCGTCAACACTTTGGACAGCCAGAAGCCGGTGTGGGATAGCTCGTTCTGCGTGATCTGTTCGGGGGTGCCGGTGGCTACGATCTGGCCGCCTTTGGAGCCACCTTCGGGGCCGAGGTCGACCACCCAGTCCGCCGACTTGATGACGTCGAGGTTGTGCTCGATGACGAGCAGCGAGCCGCCACCATCGATCAGCTTGCGGAAGGCGGTGAGGAGCTTGCTGACATCGTCGAAGTGGAGACCGGTGGTCGGTTCGTCGAGGACGTAGAGGACGCGGCTGCCGCCCTTCTTCGCGGCGGCACCAGTTGAGCGGACGGTCGCCAGATGTGCGGCCAGCTTGACGCGCTGAGCTTCGCCACCGGAGAGCGTGGTGGCCGACTGGCCGAGGCGGACGTAGCCCAAGCCGACTTCATCGAGGACGGCGAGCTTGTCGAGGATCTTGGGCTGGCCGACGAAGAAGCGCAGTGCCTCCTTGACGGTCAGGTTCAGGACTTCGTTGATGCTCTTGCCCTTGTACTTGATCTCGAGCACGCTGGCCTTGTAGCGGGTGCCCCGGCATTCCTCGCAGGGCAGCTCAACGTCGGCGAGGAACTGCATCTCGACGGTGACGGTGCCGTCGCCTTCGCAGACATCGCAGCGTCCGCCGGGGACGTTGAAGGAGAAGTGTCCGGCGGCGTAACTGCGGCGCTGGGCTTCGGGCTGCGTCGCAAAAAGCTCGCGGATGGCATCGAAGGCCTTGATGTAGGTCACCGGGTTCGAGCGCGGCGTGCGTCCGATAGGGTTCTGGTCGACGAGGACGATGTCGTTGAGGCGGTCTACGCCTTTGAGGTCTTTGTAGAGGTTGGTCGGGTCGGCGCCTTCGCCTTTGCCGAGCTGGTGTGCGACGGCGCGGTAAAGAACGTCGTGGACGAGCGTGGACTTGCCTGACCCTGAGACGCCGGTGATGCAGACGAGCATGTTCAGCGGAATCTCTACGTCGATGCCCTTGAGGTTATGGCTGCGTGCTCCGCGCAACTTCAGCCACTCTTTACCCGGTTCGCGGCGGCGTGTGGGGACGGGGATGGTGAGCTGTCCGTTGAGATAGCGGCCGGTGATGGAGTCGGGGTTGCGCTCCACCTCTTCGATGGTTCCTGCGGCGAGGACACGGCCGCCGAACTCGCCGGCTCCGGGACCGAGGTCGTGGAGATAGTCGGCGGCGCGGATCACGGCGGGGTCGTGCTCGACGACGAGGATGGTATTGCCGAGGTCGCGGAGGTCTTCGAGGATGCGGATGAGCTTGG
>JAATFH010000143.1 GCA_015655315.1 Terriglobales bacterium | reverse complement strand
CGTACCTCAGGGCCCGACCTTCACCATTCGCGACCTATTCTTCAATACACCGGCGCGGCGCAAGTTCCTGAAATCGGAAACGACGGAACTTTCTCATGTAACCGCTTTAGTTACACATTATGCGCTGGCACATCCGGACAAGCATTTCGAGCTGCACTCGGCGACGCATGCCCTGCTGATTGCTCCTCCGGTGAGAAAAGCTGAGGAGCGTATCTTTCAGATTTTCGGCAGCGAGACGCTGAATCAATTGCTTTCAATCGCCGCTGAACGCCCTTTCGATCGCGCCGGATTGCCGGAGCCTCCGCCGTGGAAGCGCGATGAGGACTATGCCGCTCCGGACCCTGGATTCCTGCGTATCACGGGCTTCATCTCGAAGCCTGAATTGCAAAAGCTCAACCGCAATTCCATCTATGTTTTCATCAACCGCAGGCTGATCCGCGACCGTCTCATTCTGCACGCGGTCAGCGAAGCCTATCGCAATGTGCTGCCGCCTACGTCGTTTCCGGTCATCCTCCTGTTCATGGAGATGCCGCCGCACGAGGTTGACGTGAACGTGCATCCGGCCAAGACCGAAGTGCGCTTCCGCCAGCAATCGCTGGTGCATGATTTCATCCGCGACAGCATCCGCAACACGCTCATTCTGACGCGGCCAGCCGCTGGGTTTCTTGCGGCGCTCACGACGAACCCGCACGCGACGCCATCGCTGCTGCCATCCATTTCGCCCATGCCGGGCGAGCCGGAGGAATCGACGCCTCCGTCTTACCTGGCTGACTCCGAGCCACCACCGGGGGCAGATCAGGTCGCCGAATTTTCACTTACGCCTCCGGTTCTTCCTCCGGAAGAGGTGCGTCTGCCGTTCGCGGAGGCTTTGCTGGCGCAGGGCAACGGTTTCGCGCCTGCGCCACAGCACGCCTGCGACGCGCAGACGCCGGATCTGGAAACGGAGGCTCCCAGCCTCAATTCGCTGGCTTCGCTCAAGCCCCTGGGCCAGCTGCGGGAATCGTTCATCCTTGCGGTCTACGATGAGGGTCTCTGGATCGTCGATCAGCATGTCGCGCACGAGCGCGTGCTTTTTGAAAAGATTCTGCGCGAACGCAAAGTGGAGCGCGTGCAGCACCAGCGCCTGTTGATGCCTCTGCTCGTGGAACTGCTTCCGCACCAGATGGTCCTGTTCACGAATATTGCCGAAGAGCTGGAGCGCAACGGCTTTGAAGTGGAGCCGTTCGGCCCGCGCACGATTGCGGTGAAAGCCGCGCCGGTTGGGCTGGAGGGCAAGGAACTGGAGCGCACGCTGATCGAGGTGCTGGAACATTCCGAGCGCGAGAGCCAGGCGCAGAATCTCGAAACGCTGCGTACCCGCATCGCCGCTTCCATCGCCTGCCATTCGGCCATCAAGGTCAATATGCCGCTCGATTCGCTGCGCATGGAATGGCTGCTGGCCGAGCTGGCAAAAACCGACCATCCCACCAGCTGCCCGCATGGCCGCCCCATCGTATTGCGGTATTCTTGGAAAGACATCCAGCGGGCGTTCCACAGAATTTGAGCCGTTACCCGCAAGAAGAAGGATTCTTTGACAACAGAACAGCTTCAGGCAGCGCGCGCCGAAAAATGGCGGCAAAAGGCGAATCCTCTGCTCACCGCCGAGGACGCGGAGACGTGGATTGAATCCACCGGCGTAAGCCTCTTTCTGCCGCGCAAAACACAATTGCAGGCGCCCGCACCATCGTTCGTAGAGGCTGTGCTTGGCGAGACGAACCCGACACCTCCGCTAACCGCAATTCAGAATGCCTTCGAGCTGGCTACGCGAATCCTGGCGACAGAGAAGGCCACGCCGCTGAACCTGCTCGGCACGGTTTCCGAGCAACCGGACTTTCTCGTCTCGCCTGAGGCCTTGCCTTATGTCTTCGCCCTCCGCGGCGACCGGGACTGGAAGCGCGGACCACGGGATAAGTCTTCGCCGCTGGTCGTCGACTCCTGGAAGATGCTGAAGCAGGAAGGCGCGCTGACGACTTCTGAATTGCAAGGGTTGCTGGGCCGCGAGGTCACGGAAGCTGCTGTGCTGCGCGCTTTGAGCGAGCTATGGGCGGCGTTTCGCGTATTGCCGATTTACACTGCTGGCGAGGCCACGACGTGGGAACTCTTCGAATCGCGCCACCAAAAGGCGATGCAGGTCGGCGGCGGCATGGCGCAGGCCACCGCGCTTTCGGCACTGATCTCGCTCTACCTCGACTCTGTCATTGCAGCCTCTTCCGATGAGATTGAGACCTTTCTGTCGCCCCTGGCGCCGCGCTCACGTATTCGCGATGTGGCACGAGGACTGGATGCCACTCGCCAGTTGCTGACCGTCCCGCTGGGCACGCAGAACCTGTTGCATATCGCCGGTGGGTTGCCCGAATTTCCAGAAGCCGAAATTCCGGCGGTGACACGCGCAGAAGCCGGGTCGCAGCCCGAAGGGGCTCCGGCGGTGCGCGAACGCAGAACGTTTGCCCAGCGCCGCCCCGACAGCGGCCCACGCCGCGAGCGTCCAGTGTTTGGAGAACGGCCAGCTGCCCGCGAGGGACGCAAACCGGCGTCGCCGGGGTGGAAGCGGCCCGGCTCAGAGAGCCCGCGCAGAGAATGGAAACCGCGGCCTGAGCAAGGCGGTTCCAGTCAGGACGAATCGCGTCCTCGTCGGGCCGCCGGGGGAGAAGGCTTCAAGAAACCCTTTCGTCCGCGCACCGGAGAATCATCTTCCGGGATGGGAGAGCGAAAAGCATGGAAGCCGCGCCCGCAACAAGGTGAGTTTCGTCCTCGGCGCGAAGGTGCTCCGGGCGGATTTAAAAAGCCGTACCGCAGCGGCGCCGGGACCTCGCGGAGTGGAGGAAGCTTCCCCCGTCGTGAAGGTGCTGAAGGCGAGAAGCCGCGCGAGTTCCGTCCGCGTCCCGCAGAGGGTGGTGAAGGGTTCAGGAAGCCTTACTCAGGTCGCACGGCGGGTTCACGCCCGGCTGCCAAGTTTTCCTCGCGCGGTCCACAGGGACCGCCACGCAAGGAGTGGAAGCCACGATCTGAAGGTGCCGCAGGCGAGAAGCCGCGCGAATTCCGCCCGCGTCCCCGCCCCACTGAAGGTGGCGCAGGGTTCAAGAAGCCTTATTCTGGCCGCACTGCTGGCCCGCGTCCGGCTGGCAAGTTTTCCTCGCGCGGGCCGCAGAGGCCGCCGCGCACGGAGTGGAAGCCGCGCCCTGAAGGTGCTGCAGGCGAGAAGCCGCGCGAATTTCGTCCGCGTCCCCGCACCGCTGAGGGTGGCGAAGGGTTCAAAAAGCCATACTCAGGTCGTAGCGCAGGCCCACGTCCGGCGGGCAAGTTCTCTTCACGCGGGCCGCAGAGACCGCCGCGCAAGGAATGGAAACCACGCACTGAAGGTGCCGCAGGCGAGAAGCCGCGCGAATTTCGTCCCCGTCCCCGCACCGCTGACGGTGGCGAAGGCTTCAAAAAGCCATATTCTGGCCGCAGTGCAGGCCCACGGCCAGCCGGTAAGTTCTCTTCGCGCGGCCCGTCGTCAGGCGGAAGCTTCCGTCCTCGCCGTGAAGAAGGCGGCTCTGATCGCCGCTCGAAACCAGCGGGTGAAAAGCGTACTTCCGAAGGCCGGGAACGATTCGACCGCAAGAAGCCGCCGCAGGCAGAAGGACGTCCGGCGGGGGCATCGCGTCCGGGAAAATCCTTCTCGAAGCCGGGCGGAAAATCGGGCAAGAGTTTTGGCTCACCGAAGAGCGGCGGCAGAAAGCCAGCATTTGGGGCGAAGCGCCCAAGCCGGCCGGGTGGGAAACCATCCTTTGGGAAACGACCGAATAACAGGAAGGGAAAGAAATCCGGCGAATGAGTGGGACGCGTCGATTGATTGTGGCCATTGACGGCCCCGCAGGCGCAGGCAAGAGCACAGTCGCAGGAAGGCTTGCCGCGCATTTTGGTCTGTTGAACCTTGAAACCGGCGCGATGTACCGCGCCTTCGCCCTCAAAGCCATCGAAAAAGGCATTGCGACCGATGACGCAGCCGCTCTGGAAAAACTTGCGGCTGAGACGTCCATCGCGCTTCAGCCGACGCCTGCGGGCAATCGCGTGCTGCTGGACGGAAACGATGTGACCGCGCGCGTCCGCGATGCCGCCGTGACCCAGGCAGCGTCGCAGGTCAGCGTGCATCCCGCAATTCGCCGCTGGATGGTCGATCTTCAGCGCAAGCTGGGGGAAAACGGCGGCGTTGTGATGGAAGGGCGCGATATCGGGACCGTGGTTTTTCCCGACGCCGATATCAAGATATTCCTCGACGCCTCGCCGGAAGCGAGAGGCGAGCGGCGTTATGAGCAGTCGGGGAAGGCGGCACCAGCGGAGGCTATTCTTAAGGAAATCCGCGAGCGGGATCAAAGAGACAGGAACCGGGAGCAGTCTCCGTTGAGACCTGCCCCCGATGCGTTGGTCATCGATTCCACCGACCTGACTCTTGAAGAAGTAGTCAGCAGGGTTCAGGAACTGGTTACTGCTCGGTTGGCTGTGCCGGGGCGCTAGGCGCGTGCAGGCGCTTGGCGCCTGTCGGAGGAACTGGCGGTATCGGAGGCGCTGGAGGTACGAGCGAGGAAGGTCCCCCCTTACGCAACTGCAGATCGCCGTGGCCGGTCGAGAGTTCGAGGTGCGGGCCGCCCGTTCCTACCTGTCCCTGGGCCGATTTCCGGTCGCCTGAATTGGTCATGTTCAACGGAAAGTCCGTATGCAGATCGCCGTCGGAGTTCGAGGCGGTGATGGAAAAGCTCGCGTTTTCCGGTACTGTGACCGAGATATTTCCTGTCCGGTTGCTTACCTGAAGGTTGCCTAACGGCGCCACGGTAGTGATGTTCACATCGCCGTTGTTGTTCTCAATGTGAGCGTCGCCCGAGAGCTGCGACAGGTCGATATCTTTGGAGCGGGTGATGATGCGTACCGGACCCGCCGCCTGGTTGATATTCAGATCGCTCGAATCCATTGTCATGTCGCCCTGCAACTTCGGGATCGTGAGATCGGTGCGGCTCGAATGGAAACGCACTGCCGAGCCGACCTGTTCCAGGTGCGTGTCGCCAAAGAATTCGCCGTTGAGCGTGACGTTGCCCTTCACCTCAGACAAGGTGACATCGCTGATGTGGCCGTCCACGGTAACATCGCCCGCAATCTGATGGGCGGAGATATCGCCGTGATCCATGCGCGCATGAACGTTGCCGCCCAGGTTATCGAACTTCACGTCGCCGTGACTTGCGGTGACATCGGAACCGGTCTTCAGGCCCTCGACCGTGACATCGCCGCGTCCGGCATCGACCGTCGTGCTGGCTCCGGAAGGCAATTCTACGGTGAGGTCGACGCGCGCGTTGTTTCTACCCTCGACACTGAGCACGGCGCTTGCACCGGAATTGATGAGCTTCGGCGTCACTGCTTCGAAGGTCTTCCGCGCATCGCTGTCAGAGGATGAATGCACGACCTGGTGCGCCCGCACGTGCATCCTGTCATCGGATGAGGCGGTGATGGTCACATCGCCGCGCGGATTCTGGATATTCACCGCCGCATTCGCGGCTGCCACCGCGTCCATCTGGATGTCGTTGTTGTGCTCCTCGCCCATCATCGAGAAGAAGTCGTCGCTATCGTTATTGTTGTCGTCGCCGAAGTTCCAGGAAAAGGGCGCGTGATAGGTGCCGTAATGGTTCACCGCTCCGAATGCGGCGATGAGGATGATGATCCAGACGATGCCACCCGCGGACCGGCGACCGGCGTAAGGACTGTTGCGGTCCAGAAAGTATTCGCCCAGCAGAACCAGGCCAACGCCGATCAGGAGCACGGGCCACCAGCGGTTATACCAGCCCCAGAACTGGTATCCGCTCAGTTTTCCGGTCTCAACCAGAAGGGCGATGATGCCAATGGCTACGAGAACGATGGGGCCGGTGATCGAGGAGCGGCGGTAGCCTCTCCAGTATTGACGCTGAGCACGTGCCTGGTCTCGCTGAGCACGCGCATAATCACGCGCCTGCCTGCGTGCGTCTCTTGGGGAATAAGGTGGAGGAGCGGCTGCCATGGCTACCTGCCTTCCTCGTCATGCGGAGTGACGGTCAGCGCGGTGGAAGAACCTGCTGGAGGCGGGGGTGCGGCGTTGGGATAGCCCTGCGCCGGGGCCTGATAACCCGGATTTTGATATCCCTGGCTCTGATAACCCGGATACTGCTGATACGGCGGCTGTGCCGGTAAAGAACTCTGCGCCTGCGCCCATGCCGCGCGTTCTGCCAGCTGGAGGATTCCGAAAGTGATCAGATAGAGCGGCCAGCTCTTGCCGAAGGAGATGATGTCGTACTGGTTCAGCAGGGCCGTAACCCCGAAGACCAGCAGCATAATCGGGAATTTGACGCGGTGAAGCCAGAGATAGGTGTTCATTGTCCACCTCCTGTAGGCGATCCCGGCGGTGGGGGTGGCGGAGTGTTGCCGCGCGTCCGGTTAATCAGCAGCCATACTCCCAGAACGATGATGAAGAGCGGCCAGAGATGCCCGATCCAGTCAAAACGGAAGAAACCCAGGGTGTTGAAGAGAAAAAGCAGCCCTAATCCAATCAGGATAATGGCTCCAATCGG
>JAATFH010000342.1 GCA_015655315.1 Terriglobales bacterium | reverse complement strand
GCGGCAGCGCATCGGGATCGCCAGGGTCATGGTCCGTAACAGCCCGATTCTTTTGCTGGATGAGCCCACGGCGGCTCTCGACACCGAGTCAGAACATCTGGTCATCGACGCGCTTGCGCGGCTCATGAAAGGAAGAACCGTAATCACGATCGCACATAGATTAAGCACGATTCGAGATGCCGATCGCATTATCGTCATCAGCGGAGGAACAGTCGCCGAAGCCGGGACGCACAATGAACTGCTGGCTCTCGGCGGTACCTACGCCCACCTTTATCATGCACAATTCAAAGACGAGCCGGCACAGTCCTCCGGACGAGAAGAATTCGCGCAACCGGCTGCAGAAGTCAGCTTAAAAGCATCCTCTTCGGATGGAGTGTAAATGTCCCGTTCACTAGTTGTACTGCCCGACGACTCGGCCCGTCCCCTGATAGAGGCCATCAATCGGGCTTCAAAATCACTGCGGATCAAGATGTTTGTCTTCTCCGATCCAGTTCTCGTGCAAACCGTGATAGCGGCCCATGATCGCGGCGTCAAAGTCCGCATCATGCTCAACCCGTCGAGGCGTAATGGCGAAAAGGAAAACGATACCACGCACCAGATTCTGACGGATGCAGGCGTAGCTGTGCTCGACAGCAGTCCCGCCTTCGACGTGACCCATGAAAAATCCATGGTCATCGATGATCAATTTGCATTTATCCAGTCATTGAATTGGCAGACCAAGAACTTTACCAGGACGCGCGACTACGCCGTCATAACGCAACACAAGCATGAGGTGGACGAAGTGGTTGAATGCTTCGACGCTGACTGGACTCGCCAGGAGTTCAAGCCGGGAGACCGGTCACACCTCATCTGGTGCACCGGAAACGGGAGGCAGAAGATCGCGCAGTTCATCGATGAAGCCCGGCACACCTTATGGGTGCAGAACGAACGATACCAGGATCCTGTCATCATCGAGCGCCTGGTGAGAGCCAGCCGCCGAGGCGTAAAGGTCAGAGTGATGATGCGGCCCCCGCATACTTTGAAAAAAGAAAAGCTGGTGGAAGGCATCGGGGGTGTACGCATCCTCGACGATGTCGGCATCAAGGTGCATAAGCTGAAAGGCTTGAAACTTCATGCCAAGCTTCTCTTTGCTGATGACGCCCGGGCGATCATCGGGTCTATCAATCTGGCTCCTGGCAGCTTTGACAGCAGGCGCGAACTTGCCATCGAAGTGCGGGACGATATCATCGCGAACCGGATTCACGACGTATTGCATCAGGATTGGGAAAACTCAAAATCGATCGATTTAAGCGACGAGGGCTTACTGGCTGATCTGGAAGAAGTGGATGAAAATGTGAGGGAAGACCTCGCATTAGGAGATCACGCGAAGAAGAAAAATTAAGGATTCGATAGTACGGCGAACCCGGGATCCAGTCGCGACAGTGATCCTGATGCGGTGAATTCTTCGTTTTGATTTCTATGCAGGCACAACTTAAGAGTGGTACCCTTCGGGGCGGGTAATAGTTTCCAACTCAGCAGCAGAAAGGTGGCCGATTATGAGTCGACAAAAACTTTTTCTGATGACCCTGTTGTTATCGGCAGGATTGCTCTTTTCCGGATGCAAGAAGTCATCGGATCAAGAGCAGGCGGCAGCGCCGCAGCCCGCTGCGGCACCCGCCAGCGAAACCCCCGCAACCACTCCGACGGCACCCTCAGCCGCACCGAGCAGCAAAAAGACGCCCGCCTCCACTGCAAGTGCGCCGGCAGCGACTCCCGCAGCCGCTCCTGCCCCAGCGGCCGCACCGCCGCCACCACCACCTCCGCCCATCGTCGTTCCCGCAGGAACGACTTTGTCTGTGACCCTGGGAAGCGGCGTGAGTTCCAAGACCAGCAGTGCGGGAGAAGGATTCAATGGAACGTTATCGAACTCCGTAACTGTCGGGGGAGTAAGAGCAATCCCGGCAGGCTCTCCAGTGAGCGGCACCGTCACCGATGCCAAATCCGCGGGTAAATTTAAAGGCGCCGCCAGCCTTGGCATCACGCTGCAATCGATCTCTGTCCACGGCGTGAGCTATCCCATCAACACGAGTGTCTACAGCCGGCAGACCACCGGAAAAGGTAAGCGCACCGCCGGGTTTATCGGCGGGGGCGCAGGTGCAGGCGCTTTGATTGGCGGCCTAGCAGGCGGAGGCAAAGGTGCTTTGATCGGCAGCCTGGCTGGTGCTGGAGCAGGAACAGCCGGTGCGGCGATGACAGGCAATAATCGCGATATCACTCTCGCTCCGGAAACAGTCGTAAGCTTCAGGCTGACAGACTCCATTACTCTTCCACCGCATAAATCAAGCGAATAGCCACCACGCGTGTGAGAAAACAGCCGCCTGATGGGCGGCTGTTTTCTTTTCATGTCACTTCGCCGCGAGGTGATAACGACACATCTATCCGGTCCGGAAAAACGATAGAGCCGCTTCGCGTACCGTGGGCTTTTTGCGCCGCGCGGCGTGGGCAATGTACATTTACTATCAACTTGTGGAACTGAAGAAAATCGATTTATTCAGGAGAACTATGAACAGCCTCCCACAGCAGGTATGCCCCACGCGCGGCCTTGCTCTCCTTCATTCGATAAACGATGAAAAACTTCGGCACGCTGAATTCGAAGAAAAACAGACGCGGCTGGCCAGCCTGTTTGAGCGCTCCGAGCTGTCGGCAATTCTTGTGCGGCGCAATGAAAACATCGCCTGGGCGACTGGTGGACAGGTGGAAGCGCGTGTCGCCATTCCATCGGAAACTGCCGTCGTATCCCTGCTGCTGACGCGGGATGGCCGTAAATACTATCTGACATCGAACAACGAAGCGCCACGGCTGGCCGACGAGGAGTTTCTCGATCTCGGATACGAGCCGGTGGTCGTTCCCTGGCAAGAAGCTTCCTTGTCTTCGATTCATGGATTGGTCGGTACAGGAACGATTGGTACAGATGAGGCTCTATCCGGATTTGTTCCAGTGGATCTCGCTCCTCTTCGGGCGCCACTGACTCCGGCAGAGGTGGAACGTTTCCGTTGGCTTGCACAGCACACGGCGGAGGCGACCACAAAGACACTTCTGGAGCTTGAACCGGGCATCACGGAAGATCAGATGGCGGCCAATGTCGCACAACGGTTGCTCGCCGAAGGCATACTTCCCACGGTGCTGCTCATGGCCGTCGATGACCGCATCCGCAAGTACAAGCATGCTGTTTCGCGAGGAGCGATTCTTGAGCGCTACGGAATGCTGAATCTCTGCGCCCGCAAATGGGGCCTGGCCGCTTCCATCACGCGCTTCGTGCATTTCGGCGCAGCCCCGCAACAGCTTGTCGATGCATTCGTGGCGTGCGCTGAAGTAAACGCAAAATTGCTGCATGCCAGCCGCGCTGGAGCTACTGCGGGCGATCTCTACGCCGTAGCTGAACGCGCCTATTCCGAAGCTGGATATCCCGGAGAAGAGCAGTTGCATCATCAAGGAGGCACAGCCGGATATCTGGAGCGTGACTGGCTCGCAACACCCGGCGGGCGGCAGGCACTCACCACGACTGAAGCTCTCGCGTGGAACCCGAGTATTCGCGGAGCCAAGGTCGAAGACACAGCACTCCTTCAAGATGGAGCCATCGAAGTATTGACGCAGACGCCGTCGCTTCCCCAGATCCATACAACCATCGACGGAATCGCGTATCTTGCTGCGGATGTTCTGATTCGCTGATCTGCGATTGGGCAGGCTCACGCGCTTGCCCGATCGAGGAGGTAATCCGATTCCATGCAATCCGGCAAAGCGTTTCGATGGCTGGCTGCGGCCATGCTTCCTGTTGTCGTGGCGTTCACTCCTTCGCCTCGGGTTCTTGCCCAGGCCACTGCATATTCCGATAAGCCTCCACTGCTGCTTGGCGCTGCGTGGTATCCGGAACAATGGCCGGAATCACGCTGGGATGCTGATCTGTCGCTCATGGAGGTGGCGCATATTCATCTCGTGCGCATTGGGGAATTTGCCTGGAGCGCGATGGAGCCATCGGAGGGAAAGTATGACTTCGTATGGATGGACCATGCCATCGCGCTGGCAGCCAGGCATCATATTTGTGTCGTGCTGGGCACGCCCACGGCTGCGCCGCCAGCATGGCTGACGACGAAGTATCCCGACACGCTGCGCATGGACGAAAACGGTGTGCGCGACGAACACGGCAACCGCCAGCAGTTTTCTTTTGCGAGTGGCCGGTATCGCAGGTTGGCGCATGAGATTGCTGAAAAGATGGCCGAGCGCTATGGCCAGAATTCCAATGTCGTGGGCTGGCAACTGGACAACGAGTACGCAGAGCCATCGTTCGATCCCGAAGCGAAAGCGCAGTTCCACGCCTGGCTCAAATCGAAATATGGAAATATCGAAAGCCTGAACAACCATTGGACGACCGCTTATTGGAGCCAGACTTACGATACCTTCGACGAGATTCCTGCACGCCAGGATAAGGAAAATCCGGCGCTGCTGCTCGACTGGAAACATTTCGTCAGCTACACGTGGAAGAGCTACTCAGAAAATCAGATCACGGCCATCCGCCCGCACGCCGACAAAAGACAGTTCATCACCACCAATACGATGGGCTGGTTTGATGGCTTCGACGCTTACATCGTCCACTCCAATCTCGATATAGCCGCATGGGACGATTACATCGGCAACGAACATTACGATTACTTCGACAACGGCGCACGCCACGACCTGACACGCGGATTCAGGAACAAAAATTTCTGGGTCATGGAAACTCAACCCGCGTTCGTGAACTGGCACAGGATCAATTCGTCATTGGCGCGTGGACAGGTGCGCGACATGGCCTGGCAGGCCATCGGCCACGGCGCCGATGCCGTCGAGTATTGGCAATGGCGGAGCGCATTGAATGGGCAGGAACAATATCATGGCGTGCTTGTGGGCGCCGATGGCACACCGGTTCCCGTCTACGACGAAATCAAGCAGGTCGGAGACGAGTTTGAAAAAGCCGGCAAGGCGCTTGCCGAAACCACACCACAATCCTCTGTCGCCCTTATCAACGATTACGACAGCCGCTGGGCAATCGACTTCCAGCGCCACAACCGGGACTTCGATCCGGTCGCCGAAATGGTCGCTTTCTATAAACCGCTGCGCAACCAGGCGCAGGGTGTCGATGTAATCTCAGCACACGCTCCACTCGATCCATACAAACTGGTGGTTGCGCCCGGACTCAATGTGCTGCCCAGGGAAGTGGCTGACCATCTGCTGGAGTATGTCAAACATGGTGGCAACCTTGTGCTCGGCCCCCGCTCCGGAATGAAAGACGAGTACGACGGGCTTAACGTCGAGCGCCAACCCGGACCGCTCGTCGATTCGCTCGGCGGTCGTGTGGAACAGTTCTACGCGCTTGAGGACAAGGTGTCCGTCAGCGGCGATCTCGGCTCTGGAACGGCGTCATTCTGGGCAGAGCAGTTGAGTACCCGATCGCAGGATACGCAGGTGCTGCTGCGATACGGAGTGAGTAACGGGTGGCTCGACGGCCAGCCCGCCGTCATTACGCACAAAGCCGGCACAGGCAGCATCACCTATATCGGTGCGTGGCTGGATGACGATCTCCTGGCGAAAATCACAGCCTCACTGTTGCAGGAAAGCCACGTGCAGCCCATTCTTCCAAACACGCCCGATGGCGTGGAAGTCTGCCTGCGTTCGGGCGCGAACAAGTCGGTGCTCATCCTCATCAACCACAATAAAGCTCAAGCGCACATCGATCTTCCTCACACCATGAACGACCTGCTCAACGGCGCGTCCAGTGCATCGGTTGACCTGCCCGCGTATGGGGTGGCCGTGCTGAAGGCAAATAAGTGATACCGCGTTCTCTTGTAGCACTCCTGAAGCTAGAATCTCAATGTGCCCGATCTCATCCTCACCTATGCGGAAGCCACTGGCGTTATCCAGCAACACGCGAAAACTCTTCTTGACCAGAAGCCTGTATCAGAGCATGTTCCGTTGCTGGCTTCGCTCCACCGCGTCCTCGCTGAACCCATCGTCGCCGACCGCGACCAGCCCCCATTCCCGCGATCCACGCGCGACGGGTTTGCCTGCCGCGCAGAAGATATAAGCGCAGCAAAACCGCTCCATATCATCGGTCAGCTCAGAGCAGGCGAAGCATGGAGAAGCTCGCCACTGGCTTCGGGACAAGCCATCGAGATTATGACCGGAGCGCCGGTCCCTCCAGGCGCTGACTGCGTCGTCATGGTCGAGCACGTCAAAATAAAGGACGATGTTTTATTCATCGAGTCCGGCCAAACTCTCGAACCCGGAGAAAATATCGTCCCTTCCGGAGCTGAAGCTCGGTCTGGAAGTATTATCGTTCCAGCCGGAACACGCCTCGCGGCCTCGCACGTCGCCGCCGCAGCCGCCTGCGGATTCGCAGCCGTCACAGTCTACGCACGTCCGCGTGTCGCCATCCTGGCTACGGGCGACGAATTAGTCTCTGTCGATCACACGCCGCTCACCCACCAGATTCGTAACTCGAATAGTTACTCATTGGCGGCACAGGCCACGCTCGCAGGAGCACAACCCGTCATTCTCCCCGTCGCCCCTGACGACGAAGCAGAAATTGAATCCGCAATCAGCGGCGCATCGGGGTGTGATCTGTTGCTGCTCTCAGGCGGCGTTTCGATGGGCAAATACGATTTCGTCGAGCAGGCCCTCAAGGCGCAGGGAGCAGAATTCCTCTTCACCGGCGCAAAAATTCAACCGGGCCGCCCGGTGGTTTTCGGAAAGCTGCCTAAGCAATATTTCTTCGGCCTTCCCGGCAATCCCGTCTCGACGATGGTCACCTTCCTGCTTTTCGCGCAGCCACTCATCGCAGCGCTCGCAGGCGAAGACCACAGCGGTCTGCGCTTTGCGCTCGCTCGCCTCGCCCATGACTTTCGCACCAAACCGGGGCTCACACGCTTCCTGCCCGCCCGCATCGATTTCCAGATCGCCTCGCCGCAGGCCACCATCATCCTGTGGCAAGGCTCAGGCGATCTCGCCAGCACCGCCAGTGCCAACGGCTTCGTTGTTATTCCCCCAACTGCCGACAAGATCGCAGCAGGCGACTCAGTTTCCGTGCTGCTGGTTTAGGCTATCTTTATGAGCAAGCTCTCGCACTTCAACGAAGCAGGCGAAGCCAGAATGGTCGACGTTAGCGCCAAGACCTCGACGCGACGCGAAGCAGAAGCCTCGGCCTTCGTCGCGCTTTCGGCGGAGGTGCTGGCAGCACTGCCCAACAACCCAAAAGGAAATCCGATGGAGATCGCCCGCTTCGCCGGAATCCAGGCGGCAAAGCGAACTTCAGAGCTGATCCCCTTGTGCCATCCACTGCCGCTCACCTTCATCGATGTGACTATGAAAATCACCGCCGAGGGCATCGCCATTCGCAGCACGGCGGCAACCACTGGACCCACCGGAGTGGAGATGGAAGCGCTCACTGCCGCCTCCGTCGCCGCACTCACCATCTACGATATGTGCAAAGCGCTTGACAAAAGCATCGTCATCCGCGAAGTCCGCCTGGAGCGAAAATCGGGCGGTAAGAGCGGCGACTATCAACGCATAGGCTAGGCAAAGAAACCTGCCTTTTCAATTCCGCATCTTGAAATAGACCACCCTCATTATGCTTCTGACGATTTATACGTTGCTTTCTGCCCACCGACGGGACTGGGCCATCGGTATCACTCTCATCTGTCTCGCCATTCTTCTGAGCCTCTTCGCGCATGACATTCTCTTCCGTCTGCTGG
>JAATFH010000537.1 GCA_015655315.1 Terriglobales bacterium | reverse complement strand
GTTGGCCGAGCACATTAGAAAGGCCGACGACATTGCCGGTGCCCAGCACCGAGCCGGAGATGGCGCCGCTTCCGTCCGGCAGCGGCGTAACCGGCTGCTCGACCTCGTTGTAGTAGGTGTAGCGTCCGAAGGCGCGGTCGTTCTTCCCGATGGCACCGTCTACGCGCGCGTCGAACTGGTTCTGGTGATCGGCGTCGTTTGCGGTGCGCGTGTAGTTGTTGGCCTTGGCCGTGAGACTGGTCGGCGTTGGGAAGCGGCTTAAGAGCGCCTGCGCTGCCGGGTCGAAGGGCTTGTTGATGACGTCGTTGGGGAACTCCTGACGCACATTGACGCCGCCGGTGTTGACGGTGGTGGATGGGTCGTAGATATTCGAGACGCCGGTGAAGATGCCCTGCCGCTCGGCGAGCGTCGGGATGGTGGAGATGCGGGTGACGCCGATAAGCTGTTTGACTCCCTGATAGTCGCCGAAGAAGAACAGGCGGTCCTTGAGGATAGGAAAGCTGATCGTCCCACCGTAAAGATTGCGCCGGTACTGAGGTTGACGCGCCGTTGCGCTGGAAAAGTAGTTGCGGGCGTTCAGATCCTCGTTGCGGAAGTATTCGAAGAGACTGCCGTGGATGTCGTTCGAGCCGGAGCGTGTGGAGACGTTGACGACGCCACCGTTGAAACGGCCGAACTCGGCGGGCACATTGTTGGCCTCGATGGTGAATTCCTGAATGCCATCAATGATGGGGAAGAAGGCGACCTGGCCGGGCTCGGGCTGCAGGGCGGAGATGCCGTCATACAAATACTCGTTGGTACGCGGGCGGCCGCCGTTGATGCGCGGCAGCAGCGTCCCGGGAGGCAGTTCGACGCCGGGGGCGAGCGTCGCCAGCTGGATGAAATTCCGGGTGTTGAGAGGCAGGGCGCGAATGGTTCTGCCGGGGATGGTGGTCTGGATGTTGCTGGTTTCCGCCTGCAGGAGCGGAGCGTCGGCGGTGATGGTGACGGACTGCTGGTCGCCACCAACGGTCAGCGACAGATCGGCGGTCACGGTGGTTCCTGTCACGACGGTGATGCCTTTGCGGGTAAGGTGCTGAAACCCGGACGAGGTGACATCGAGCTGGTAGACGCCGGGCGTGAGCTGGGAGAAGGAGTAATAGCCTTCTTCTGTGCTGGAGGTGCTCTGCACGATGTTGGTGCTGGACTGGGTCAGATCGACGCGTGCCCCGGCGACGGATGCCCCGGAATTATCGAGGACCCGTCCTTTCAGGTCTCCTGCAATCTGCGCAAACAGGCTGAAAGAACTCGTGGCAAGCAGGAAAGAACACACCAGGAAGCGGCGGATAGGAAACATTTTCACTCCGGAATCGTCAGGCCTCTGAACGTGGTTTGGGGGTTAAGGTCTGATTGCGTGATTTTGGCGAATACCTTCAGCGAAAGTTTCAGGAAGCTATTTCGAACGTATATATGAATTTATATTTATAAAAAAGATAGGTCAAAACGATTTTGGACGAATAGCTCGGCTGATGACTCCAGTTGCCCGGCCAGATGCGCTGCTTTACCGCACTAGGCCGTATCGACATATACGCGCAAGCGAAAGTTTTTCTTTTCGTCCAGCGAAAATGCGGGGTGGGGCCGGGAAAAAGCAGATCCTTCGACGGCGCACGGCGCAAAAAACGCGCCATACGCCGCTCAGGATGACAACCAGGTCTTCTATATGTCGATACAGCCTAGCCCTGAGGGAATGCCACGCGATACCATGGACAGCAACTTCCATGGCACAAGACGGGATGCGTAAACAGGTGGTGATCTTCGGGCTGGTGGGCGGCGTCCTGGTCACGCTGCTCCAGTGGACCGAGTTCCACTTCGTTGTTCTCGAACACTCGGTCGCGATCTACGGCGTCCTGATCGCCATCCTCTTTGCCGGTGCCGGCGTCTGGCTCGGCACCAGGCTCCTCGCCCCCCGAGAACGTATCGTTGACCGCATCGTCGAAATCGTTGTCCCCGCCCCCACACCTAAATTCGCTGCCGATGACACCGCCCGCGAGCGCCTCGGCATCACCCGCCGCGAGCTGGAAATTCTCGAACATGTGGCCCGCGGCCTGAGCAATCGCGAGATCGGCGAAGCCCTCTTCGTGAGCGAGAACACGGTGAAGACTCATTGCAGCCGAGCCTTCGACAAGCTCGGCGCGCGTCGCCGCACCGAGGCTGTCCAACGCAGCAAGGAACTCGGGCTGCTCCCATAACCCGTCATCTTTTGGCATGAATTCCGCGATTTCCGGCAAAATCATGCGAAAGGATGACGCGCGGCTACCGGCCGATCGTGCAGGGTGAGGACATCGGCGGCGTTCCGAAGCGCCCGCATACAGGAGAATCACCATGAAGAAGAATGTCTGGAAGTACGGTCTGCTGAGCGGTCTCGTTCTGGCAGTCATGATGGCGGTCACCGTGCCGTTCGAGCACCATATCAAGGCGAGCTATGGAATGGCGGTCGGCTACACCATCATGGTGCTCAGCTTCCTGATCGTCTTCGTCGGCGTGAAGCATTACCGCGACACCGAGTGCGGCGGTTCGATCACGTTTGGCCGCGCATTCGTCGCCGGTGCCCTGATGATGCTGATCTCCTGCGTCTGCTACGTGGCGATGTGGGAAGCTCTGGTGGCCACGGTGGAGAAGAACTTCGCGCACGACTATACCGCCAGCATGGTGAAACGGGCACAGAACTCCGGCCTGCAGGGCGCAGCCCTCGAAGCAAAGATCGCGGAGGCCCACAAGTTTGAAGCCATGTACGCGAACCCGCTGTACAGAATGTCCATGACGCTGCTGGAGCCCTTGCCTGTCGGGCTTGTGATGGCGCTGGTTACCGCGGGCATCCTGCGCCGCAAGCCCGAAGACGGCATGTCAAGCGTCGCGAGTCCTGAAGCCCTGGCGAACTAGGCTGACGTCCGCCGCCCGCCTCCGGATCCTCGGCGAAAAGCGGTGTTGCCCGAAGCACCACGCGAAGCGAGGGGAGGAGCTCCTGCTCAGGCCGAATCGACCTTTAGGTCTTCGGCCTCCGTCCTTTCTTCTTCCCGCCGATACCTCTGACGGAGACCTCCAACCGATTCGTCAGGCACTCCCTGAAGCAGTGCATGCTTCTCCTGGCTCGTGCCGGAATTTCGACAAGCACGCAGAGCGCCAAGTTTTATTCCCGTTGTAACGTTGCTGTAAAGCATTTGACACGAGCTTGGCTTACCAAGGATGTGCTGGGAAAATCCCCTTTCCGGCATGGAGGAAGACGCATGCAAAAGCTTGTTGCCACATCATTGGCAGCGCTGCTGGTATCGAGCCAGCTAGCCTGTCCTGTAGCTGCGAATGCAGAGCGGGACGGCGATACCGCGACCCCGATCAAGCATTTAGTTGTAATTTTTGGCGAGAATATCTCGTTTGACCACTACTTTGGAACGTATCCAAAGGCAGTGAACCCCCCACATGAGCCACGATTTGTTGCCGCACCGAATACGCCGACGGTGAATGGGCTGACAGAGGGGCTGCTTTTCAGCAATCCGAATTTTGTGAATACGACCGGCAACGCGAATGGCGCCAGCAATCCTTTCCGCCTGGACCGTTCGCAGGCAGCAACCGCCGATCAGGACCACGACTACACGCCGGAACAGCAGGCCTTCCACGGCGGTCTGATGGATTCATTCCCGCAGTACACCGGAACACCGGGACCTCCGCCAAACGGACAGTCGACCAGTGGCCTGGTGATGGGATACTACGACGGCAACACCGTGACCGCTCTCTGGAACTACGCTCAGCGGTATGCGATCAGTGACAACTCGTATGACACGAACTTCGGGCCCTCCACTCCGGGTGCCATCAACCTGATCTCCGGACAGACAAACGGAATTACCGACCAGAGCAATGCCGGCGGCGACGTGATTGAAGACGGCGCGGGCGGCTACTCGCTGATCAGCGACGCCGATCCGATTGGCGACGTCTGCTCGACGACGACCGGTGCGCTGGTGCAGTTTGGCGGTCAGAACATCGGCGACCTGCTGAACACCAAGGGCATCACCTGGGGCTTCTTCGAAGGCGGATTCAACCTGAAGACGAAGAACCCGAACGGTACGACTGGCTGCCAGCGCTCGCACACGTCTGCGATCACGAACAGCGCCAAGGCCGACTACATTCCACATCACCAGCCGTTCCAGTACTACAAGTCGACGGCGAACCCGCAGCACCTCCGTCCCACTTCAGTGCACCGGATTGGACAAACGGACCAGGCAAACCACCAGTACGACACCGATGACTTTTACGATGCGGTGCGTGCGGGCAACATGCCGGCAGTCAGCTTCCTGAAGGCTCCTGGCTATCAGGATGCGCATGCCGGTTACTCGGACCCGCTCGACGAGCAGACGTTCGTTGTGCAGGTGATCAACTTCCTGCAGCAGCGCCCGGAATGGAAGTCGACGGCGGTTGTGATCGCGTATGACGACTCAGATGGCTGGTACGACCACCAGATGAGCCCCATCGTGAACCAGTCGCAGACGGCTGCGGATGCGCTGAATGCTCCCGGACAGTGCGGCAGCAGCTCAAGCACGGCTCTGGCTGGCACCTATGCGGCTCACGCGCAGGGACGTTGCGGCTATGGCCCACGGCTTCCTCTGCAGGTGATTTCGCCCTACGCGAAGCGCAACTATGTCGATCACACAACCACCGACCAAAGCTCGATCACGCGCTTCATCGAGGACAACTGGGTTGGCGGTCAGCGCATTACTGGCTCGTTCGATGCGATCGCCGGACCGCTGAACAACATGTTCGACTTTTCCAACAAGAGAAACGCTCCGAACGATGGTCTGTACCTGTTGGATCAGAGCACTGGCCTCGTCGTCGTGAATCAGGATGGCGATCATGACGGCGGGCACGACCACGATGGCCGCTGGTAAATATTAATCTGTTCTTTCGCAGGGTAGCGGCTGTACGCTGCTACCCTTTTTATTTTGGGGAAGATTTTGATTACACGACGAAAGTTTGTTGCGGGTAGCGGACTGGTGCTCGCGCATGCCGCAGTTGGGCGCACTGTTTCTGCGGTTGCGAAAGCCGAATCACTCGATCCTTCGACGCTACAGGCGTTTGTCGATCCACTGCCGATTCCTGCGCTTGCGCGGGCCGTGGGGATGCGCGCGAATCCGGACGACAACAAGCAGCAGATACCATATTACCGCATACCCATGCGTGAGGCGATGGTGAAGGTGCATCGTGACCTGCCTCCGACAAAGATGTGGACGTTGGGCGGAAGCTTTCCCGGGCCGACGATTGAGACGGCGAGTGCGAAGGGCATGATTGTCGAGTGGGCGAACGAGCTGCCGGCAAAACACTTGCTGCCGATCGATCATTCGCTGCATGGCGCAGGCAAAGACGTGCCTGAAGTGCGTGCGGTGGTTCATCTGCATGGGGGGCGGACGCCTGCCGCGAGCGATGGTTATCCGGAGGATTGGGTCGTGCCGGGAAAGTCGCAGACCTGCTACTATCCTTCTTCTCAGCATGCGGCGCTGTTGTTTTACCACGACCACACGATGGGAATTAACCGGCTGAACACCTATGCGGGCATGATGGGAATGTTCATCATTCGCGACCCGCGCGAGGATGTGTACGCGCTGCCGGGTGGGAAGTATGAGATTCCACTGCTGATTTGCGACCGCATGCTGCTCACGGATGGACAACTGGAGTATCCGGTCTCGGAGAAGAAGGGCGAGGTATGGGTGCCGGAGGTCTTCGGCAACGCGATCCTGGCGAATGGAAAGCTGCTTCCATATTGCGATGTAGAGCCGCGGCTGTACCGCTTCCGCGTGATGAATGGATCGAATGGACGGTTCTTTCGCTTTTCTCTGGCGAATGGAGCGGAGTTCTATCAGGTCGGGTCGGACCAGGGGCTGCTGACTGCTCCTGTGAAGCTCAAGCGGATAACGATGGCTCCTGCCGAACGCGCCGATCTTTTGATCGACTTCAGCTCGATGGCTGGCGAGCAGGTGAACTTTGTGAGCGACAGTTTTTCCATCCTGCAGTTTCGTGTGGCGAAAACAGTTCCGGGAGAGCGCGGCGTGGTTCCGCAGAAGCTGCACGAGTTTGAACGGATTGCCGAATCGAGCGCAGTGAAGACGCGGCAGCTGACGCTCGATGAGAACATGGATGACATTCAGCGCTCGATGGGGATGCTGCTGAACAAAACTCCGTGGCACGCGCCCATCACCGAGAAGCCAATGCTGAATACGACGGAGATCTGGGAGCTGGTGAATCTTACCGAGGACTCGCACCCGATCCATCTCCATTTAGTCAGGTTCCAGATTCTGGATCGTAGAAGATTCGAGGCGTTCCACTTTCAGGAGAAGGGTGAACTCCGCTTTACTGGACCTGTGGTGCCGCCCGATCCGAATGAGATGGGCTGGAAAGACACGGTGCGCTGCGATCCTAATATGGTCACGCGAATCATTGTTCCGTTCACCAACTACGCAGGCCGGTATGTGTGGCATTGTCACGTCTTGGAGCACGAGGACAATGAGATGATGCGTCCATTCGAGGTGTTGCCGTCGTAAATCATTGCCCGGCGCGCCAGGGCGAGATTGTGTTCCAGTGTTCTAGCTGTTCGGTTGCCCAGGCTGGAGTCTTGTCTTGATGGCAAGTGTTGCAGGCGTTTGGAATGCCGAATTGTTCGGTCAGCTTTGGCCAGACGAAAGCAAAGGTGTGGCTGCTTACGAACTGGCCTTTGATGGTGACTTCGATCTTCGGCATGTGGCACGCCGTGCACTGGCTGCCGGTGCTTCCTTTTGCATGATGCGTGTGCGCGGCGACTGAAGTGCGGAGGCCAGCGGGATTGTCTTTGGTATGACAGCCGAGGCAAAGTGTGTTGCCGGTTGCAATGAGGTTGGAGGGGTTCTTGTTACTGTGGACGTCGTGGCAATCGAAGCAGCGCAGGCCGCGATGGTACATCGTGCTATGTACGAAGTCGTTGCCCTGCATACGGTTTTTATGCGCCGTGCCGTCGGGCCAATAGTAAAAGTCCTGCACACCTAATTTGGATTCTTCCAGGCGCCAGTGGTTCGCTAAGCGTTGTCCAGGTTGGTAGCCGACAGGCCAGTCGTAATATTTTCCTTCGATGGTTTGCTGAAGGGGTCGTCCCTGGGAGTGGCACTGCATGCAGACATCGGTTCCGCGCACAGCATCGAGTGTTGCCGGGTTCACGATGTTGTCGCTGGTTGGGTGCTTGACGTGGGCGCTGCCGGGGCCATGGCATTTTTCGCAGCCCACATTCCATTCAGTCACTTGCTTTGTCTGGATGTTGTAGTTGACGGAGTGACAGCCGTCGCATAGCGGGCCGGTGGGTCTTTCTAAATTGCTATCGGGATAATAGGCGGCCCACCAATCGGTTCCTTTCTCGACGTGGTAGGGCAGCCACGTCTTTTGCTGGATGTCCCATTGCGCGGGGAGAACAAAGTAGTCATCGCCGCGGCGGGTGAAGTAGCGTTGCTTCCAGCGGCTGCCGTAGACGAAGGCTACGTCCTTCAGATCGAAGGTGCGAGCCGGGTCCGGATGGGAGAAATCGCCGAGCACGGCTTCGGGGTGCTGGGCTGGATCGCGCACGACGTTGGCCATGCGTGTTTGCGACCAACCGGCATAGATCTTTTCGTGGCACCTGCGGCATTGTTGCGATCCGACGAAGGTGGACTTCTCAGGAGTCTGTGCGTTGAGGTAAAAAAGCGGCAACAGCAAAATGATGCAAAGAGAAAACGGCGAGCGGAGTTGAGCCCTGAGCATGCAATCGACGCCTCGGTGTGAATGTTACTGGTTCACTCCGCTGGCGAGGAAGCCGCCGTCCACAACTAATGTTTGTCCGGTTACATACGAGGCTCCATCGGATGAAAGATAGATTGCGGCTCCAACAACTTCTTCGGTTTTGCCGAAGCGGCCCATGGGGGTGCGCATCAAAAGTTCTTTGCCGCGCGGTGTGCTGTCGAGCAACTCGGAGTTAAGGGCGGTGCGGAAGACGCCGGGAGCGATGGCATTGACCATCACGCCCTTTCCCGACCATTCGACAGCGAGCGAGCGCGTGAGCGAGGCGACGGCGGCTTTGCTGGCGGCGTAGGCGGCGACTTCAGAGAATGCGACGAAGGTGTTGAGCGAGGCGATGTTGACAATGCGCCCGTAACCGCGTTCGAGCATGTGCTTGCCGAAGATCTGGCAGGCGCGCAGCGTGCCGGTGAGGTTGGTGTCGAGGATGCTCTGCCACTCTTCTTCCGGAAAGGTGAGTGTGGGTGCGCGCTTGATGCGCCCGGCGCAGTTGATGAGGATATCCACTTTGCTGAAGTGTTCGAGCGTTTGCGCGAGCAGATTTTCGAGGGATGCGCGGTCGGCCACATCGGAGGTGACGCCCAGCGTGCGTTTGCCTTTGGCTTCGATGGCGGCAGCGGTTTCTTCTACCTGCTCTTTGCGTCGCGCCGAGGCGATGACGTCAGCTCCGGCGTCGGCGAGGCCGAGGCTGAGAGAGCGGCCGATGCCAGATGTTCCGCCGACGATGACGGCTGTCTTTCCTTCCAGGCTGAGCGGATGACTCATTTGTGTTCTTTCCTCACGGGCTGATTTGTAGTGTGGCTACTCGACGGCGGCATGCGAGTTTAAGGCCGGCGATGATTCTTCCGCAGTGAACCGGCCTTTGTAGGCCCAGAGGCCAAGACCCGGATTTGAGATGAAGAAGATCTCCTCGCCGTTGACCGTGTTGTAACCGTTCGAGAGCTTCATCGGATCATAACGCGCGGTCATGCCGGCGAGGTCGGAGTAGCGAAAACCGACGCTTTCGATTTCTTGCTGCGTGAGCGAGCCGGGGCAATAGGTGATGTTGAATCGGCCTTCTGACGAGCCGTGAATAAGGTGCGCGGCGGCGCTCAGATCCGACGCGAGATCGGGATGCTTCTCGACAGCGTCGAGCGTGTTTGGCGTGCCAAAGTATCCATACTTGCGGATGAGCGCGTCGATGCCTTTGTCCTCGCCGAATTCCCTGACGCCCGGGGCGAGGACGATGAGCTCGCCGCCGTCGGCGAGGGCCATGCGCGTGCGATAGATGGCTTTGTTGCCGAGCCAGGTGCTGCGGAACTCGTGCGGTTCGAGGTAGACGACGGCTTTCTGGATCGGACGGTCGAGCATCTCGAAGTTGACCTCAAGACTCAGGTCGGCGGCGCGGTGGAAGCACTCGATATCATCGCCGATGAAAAGTCCGCGCACAGCGAGGCGGCCCTGCGCGTTGCGGCCTACGACGGTATGTACGTAGACGATGGGGATGTTCCTGAGGAAGCGGTCGGAAGCGTAATTCAGGACCTCGCGCACAGGGTTCTGGGCGCGGCCCATGATGCGCTCCATGCCGTAAACGGCGCCGAGGTAGTGGCTGCGGTTGATGCCTTCGCGTCCGCCGGTGCCTACAAGGATGTTCTTGTTGTAATTGGCCATGCCGATGACTTCATGCGGCACCACCTGTCCGATGGAAAGAACGAGATCGAAGCCGCCATGCGGGATGAGACGGTTGACCTGCGCAGGCCATGCGTAGTTGAGCTTGCCTTCGGATTGTTGAAAGATGAATTCCGACGGGACTTCACCCAGAGTGTCTACATCGGTGCGCCAGTTATGGACGCGGAAGAGTGAGTGCGGCACTTCGCCGAACATGCGCGTGAGGCTCGCGTGCGACATCGCGGAGTGCGTACCCAGCGCTGGGAGAATGGCTTCGAGTTTGTCTCCGTAATATTCGTATGCGTAGCGGGTCAGATCGCCGGCACGAGAGTGAGCGCGGGTTTGATCGGGGGGCACGACGAGAACGCGTTTGCGTGTGCCGATTGCATCGAGCGCATGGAAGAGCCACTCTCGAAGTTGGGCGGCAGTGAGTTCTGTGGTGGCGCTTCCGGTGCTTAGATAAAGACTCATGGTGTTATGGCAAGTTTACGCTGAGTTGTTGTGGTATGACCACCGTGCTGCTGGCTACAGCCATCCCTTGGCGGCTGCAGCCGTGCCCCTTCAAGAGAGCAACACCTTTTACAAGGCGTGAAATGTGTCTCTTTATACGGGGACCTCGATTTTTTTCAAGCCGGGTGCCAGTGTTCTGAGGATAAGCAACGCGATGAGGTAGGCGCTGGCTGCGATTCCAAATAATGACGAGTAACTGTGCGTGATTTGCAGGATCCAGCCTGCGCTGAGCGAGAAGAGAACGCCGCCCACCGACCCCGCCATGCCTCCGATACCGACAACGGCGCCGACCGCGCTTTTCGGGAACATGTCGGAAGTAGTGGTGAAGAGGTTGGCCGACCATCCCTGATGCGCAGCGGCGGCGAGGCTGAGCAAGGCGATTGCGACCCACTCGGAGTCTGTCCTGCTGGCGAAGAAGATAGGCGTGACCATGCAGGCGAAGAGCAGCATCGTCAGGAGGCGCGCCTTGACCATCGACGCGCCCGTGCGGTTGATGACCGCGGGAAGCCACCCGCCGCCGATGCTGCCGACGGCCGATGCGTTGTAGACGATGATGAGCGGCAGGCCGAGATGCGAAAGTCCGAGATGGAAGCGGGCATCGAAAAACTTCGGCAGCCAGTAGAGATAGAACCACCAGATCGGGTCGGTGAGGAATTTTGCCAGTGAAAATGCCCACGTCTGGCGATACCCGATGATTTTTCTCCACGGAATTTTTGTCGTGGACTGCGGCGGGTCGCGATGGATGAGTTCGAGTTCCGCGCGGCTGACGCTGGGATGCTCCGATGGCTTACGGTAGTGCGTGAGCCACCAGACAATCCACGCAGCGCTGAAGCTTCCGGTGATGAGGAACGAGGCGCGCCATCCGTAGCGGATTGTGACCCAGGGAACGATGGCGGGCGCGAGGATGGCTCCGAGATTGGTGCC
This sequence comes from Terriglobales bacterium, assembly GCA_015655315.1. Classification (GTDB taxonomy): domain Bacteria; phylum Acidobacteriota; class Terriglobia; order Terriglobales; family Acidobacteriaceae; genus Alloacidobacterium. The sequence continues at coordinate 150 of JAATFH010000537.1, read as the reverse complement.
GGAGTTGAAGATGCCGGTGGCAAGCGAGCGCTCACTTTGCGGAAACCATTCGGCAGTGGTCTTGATGGCGGCGTGGAAGTCACCGGATTCGTCGAGGCCGAGGAAGAAGCGCGCGATGCCGAAGCCCAGTGCAGAGCGTGCCAGAGAGTG
>JAATFH010000305.1 GCA_015655315.1 Terriglobales bacterium | reverse complement strand
ACCAGAGCGCCCGCTGACCACACACGAAAATTGAAGATGCTCAAAGCGCGGAAAGCACCCGCCGCTGGATTCTTCATGAACGTTCCGGGGAATTGCCTCCATGAAACTGGCCGAAATGCCGCGCCGAGAAGAGACTAATCAGCAGTACGCCAACCGCAAGAGCAAGAACGTCACGTATCGATCTCAGATCAAAGTCGCCAACGCGCGCCACGAGAAGATAGCCGACGGCGGCGTTGAAGAAGCCCCACAGAACATTCACCGTAGACGAGGAAAGACCTTCGCCGTGCGGCTCTGCGAAGGGAGTTTGGAAGGGCCGTCCCATCATGCCGCTGACAAAATGCGGAATGAAGTTGCCCAGGAAAATTCCTCCGAAGAAGTACGACACAAGATGAAGCCAGGTCATGGTTATGCGCTCCTTGTACCAAGCAGGGTGATAATTTCCTGTGTTGTGCCGGTCTCGCCAAGGCGGGGAAAGACATGAGCGATGCTGTATGCGTGAGCCTCAGGCCTCACGTCGGTCATGGCATTCGTGGCCAGCGTAACGTTGAATCCTGCCTCATACGCCTGACGTGCCGTGGCCTCTACGCCGGTGCCGGTGGCGACGCCCGTGATGACAACCTGCGTTACACCGTTGGCCTTCAGTTGCGCTTCAAGATCCGTGCTCGCAAACGCGCCCCATGTCCGCTTTGTTACGACGATATCGCTGGCCTGGCGATCCAGCTCCGGAATCAGATCGCTGAATCCATCGGGGAACGTCGCGAAACGACGCGGCTGCTCCGTCCTTCCTGGTGCGCCTCCGGCCACATTGACAAGGATCACGGGCAGGTTAAGCTGACGAAACTCCGTGAGCAGGGCTTGCGTGTGTTCAATGACGTCGGCGATCGGATGGACAACGGGTGAGTTGATAATGCCTTTCTGAAGATCAACGACAATAAGGGCGGTCTTTGGATCAAGCGTTGTAAGAGGCATTCGGTTTTTCTCCTCGACAGGAATCTGAATGAGAGTTGAGTGGGTTGTATGCGAAGGCATCAGTCTTCAATGAGGCGCGCTAGCAGGTTGACAGCAGCAGCCAGCTTTTCCTGCTCTTGAGAGGAGAGCTTCTTCTGGATTGTTGCCGTGAGCCAATCCTGTCTTGCGGCGCGACCGTCCTTGAGTAACTTCTGGCATTTTCGGGAGAGTGACATCAGAGTTTGCCGTCCGTCATCAGGGTCCGGAAAGCCACTCACCAGGCCCGCTTCCAGCAACGACGTGATGATGGCGCTCATCGACTGAGGGCGCATCCCCTCAGCTCGAGCCAGGCTCGATACTGCCGAAGGACCGTCTCTCTCGAGACGAAGCAGAACGGAGACTTGCGAAGGCCTCAAATCGTTCTGCCCACCCTGTTCGCGCAGCTTCCGCTTGAATTTGCCAGAGATTGCCCGAATCTCTGCTGCAAGTGCAGAGGCGCGCTCGGCCTGAGAAGAACTCACCTGATCGCTCATACAGTACAGTATGACATATATACAGTTTGCCTGTACAGATTAACTGTATATATGAAACACACACATTTGCACTGAAGCTCAATGAGGGCATTGGCCTGATATCTGGAGGGTGGTGGCGCAGCCTTCCGACTATAGTCCGGCATAGTAGTCATACCCTCGCTCATACCAATAGTCCCGCGGCCTACTGTTCATGTACGTAATGCGGCCAATCTGCTTGATCTGTTTCACGCCGTACTTCAATGGAGTCACAAGCCGTAACGGCGCACCATGGTCCAGCGTTAGCGGCAGGCCGTTAAGTTCATAAGCAAGTAATGTCTGCGGATGCAAGGCCACTTCACGCTCGATGCCGACGTAATACTGGCCATCGGGCGTTTGGAATGCGATGTACTCAGGCAGACTCGCCACGAACCTTGCGGGGCGCAGGTCATCGTAGTTGCCAATATGCGGAGGATATGCTGCGAGGAAATCGCGTAGCCGCGCTCCGCCCCAGTGCACAATCTCACTCCATCCCTCGATGCATTTGAATTCGGCAACCATCTCAATATGCGGGAGAATTTTGATGTCCTCCAGGGTCAGAAGCAATCCAGGTATGCCCATATGAGAGTCTTCCGGCATGTTCATCGGCTTCGTAGATACAGCCTCCCCTTTCGCATCGTCTTCATGGGCGATGGGCTTTGTCGTAGGCGCGCTTAAGTCGTCGTCAGTTGAAGGATTCACTCCATACATCCAGGAAGTAACATCGCTGCTAAATTGCGAATAGGAAGCTGAGCTCCCAACACCTATGAGCTGAAGTCTCCAGTACTCGATCTTCAGGTCGGCAAGCCCGATATCGCCATTGCGGCGGAAGAAAGGAACAGCCTTCGACAACGTATATTCCGGCGCACGCGCCTTCTCTTGAAACAATCCACGCGCAATCGTTGCGTTGAAATCCAGAACCCTGCGAAAAGGCGCATTGAGGTTGTCGATCCTGGCCCAGCTATTGAGCCACTTCCATAAGCCGCTTCCAGCAATTGCCGCTACTCCCACGATCAGGAATCCGCGGCGAGTGCATCGTCGAACTACTTCTGGTTTAACTTGCAGAGGAACTTCGCTCATGCGAACCCTCCTTCTGGAGGGAACCTACAGACACAACCTGATAGCCAATTATCATGGCGCGAAAGTTGTTCCATCCTGCGCGAATCACCTGCGCAATATGTACGACAAAGAACCCGACATAGGAGATCGTCAACCAGAAGTGAAACCATCGCGCCATCTCGTAGCCACCGAGCAGGCTGGTTAAGATATGAAGTTGGCTTGGCTTATAAATAGCTAATCCGGTCAGCAGCGAACCTGAACCCATCAGCACCACACCTGTATAAGCAATGCGCTGTGCATGGTTGAACTTCTGTTGCGGCGGCAGATGCCTGCTGAGACCAAGGTCATGCAAGACGACGGCGATAGCTCCTTGAATCGAATGTCTCGTCGGGATCAAATTGCGCCACTCGCCTGATGAAAATGTATAGATGACATACGCGACGCCATTCAAGGCGAAGAACCACATGAAGAAGAAGTGATATGCCAGGCCCTGTGCAAGCTGGAATTTTAGATGGAATGTGTTGTAGAACCATCGGGGAAAGAAACGGAAGAGCGTCCAGTGGCCAATGCCGATGCGGTAGACCTGATGAGCATGAAGACCTTCGTACCGGGAGTCGGCCCAGTAGATAAGGATGCCGGAGTAAATCATCAGAAACAGCAAAGGAAAGTTGATCCAATGCATCCACCGCGTTGCAAGCGAGTGCTTGTATTCGATGGTCACCATCTCGCCTTCCTGAGCAACATCAAAACCGGCAAGAGACTCAGAGGTATCAAGGCCGTGTTTCACAGTGTTGATTTCTAATGGCTGCTGCTCGGACTCAGGCACCAGCGGAACAGCTTCGGTCGAAGCGGTCTCCGGCACCGATGAAGCATAAGTAGAGTGTCGCTGCGTGTGGTCCATGATCCACCTCTACAATTCGGGATGCTGGCGAACGGCCTCGGCCTTGAGAATGAAGCTGCCTCCGGTGACAACCTCGTCATTCAGCTTTAGTCCATCGAGTACCGGGAAGAAACCGCGGGACGCAGGACCGAGTTTTACCTGACGCACGGAGAAGCTGCCGTCATTGTCCTTGACCGGGAGAAAGACGTATTGCTTATCTCCGATTGCCTGCACTGCCGACTCAGGAACCGCAAGGCCGCTCGCACCCGCGGAGTCGAAGGCTACGTCCATGTACATATCGAGCCGCAGGGCTTCATCTGGATTGGAAACCTCGATGCGAGCCTGCGCTGTCCGGCTGGTGGGATCGACCTGAGGCTGGATGTAAACAACGCGGCCTTTCCAGGCTCGTCCCGGATAGGCCGGAGCAGTTACGGTAGCCATTGTGCCGACATGAATTGTGGAGAAGTCTTTCTCGTTGATGTTAGCCATGATCCACACGGTCGATAGATCGACTACAGTAAATAGCTCCTGGGACATATTCGTAACCAGGCCCAGGTTCGCCGTGCGCGTCAGGATAATGCCATTGATCGGCGCGGGCACAGAAAGGTTTGCATCCATCTGTTCGGCCTGCTTCAATGCGGCGATCTGAGAATCGCTTGCTCCGAGCAGGCGCAGTTTTTCCAGAGCCGATCGCACATGGGCTTCATGGGCGGCATGATCTGCGGTCACATCGTCCACTTCCTGTTGACTGGCGGCGCCCAGCTTTACCAGATTCTGAGTGCGCTGCAGCTTCTTGTGATCGGCTTCGAGTTCGGCCATCATGGCCAGATACTCGGATTCCGCGGTGGCCAGTTCGCTGCTGAAGACGACTGCAAGCGTCTGGCCGCGCCTCACCCGGTCTCCAAGCACAACAGGAACCTGCCGGATAACACCGCCCACAAGCGGAGTAACATGCACCTCTTTGTACTCATCGGGGTTGACGTTTCCCGGTACGCGAAGTGTGCTCCTGGTCTCGCGCATGTCCAGATGAACCGTCTGCACTTGCGCCTTCTTCAGATCGTCGGGACCGAGGTCGACCTGCAAATCCGAAGATGTTGTGGCTGCATCCGAGGAGTCGTCACTCATGGCTGGCATGTCCGCCATGCTGGCCATTGGCGTGTGCGGTCTCTTCTTGGGTTTCGGCATTTGTTGCATACCGAACCAAATCCCGGCTCCGACAGCAAGAACAACAAGTGAGACGAAACCGACCCACAACAAGCGGCGACGTGAGGTAGATGCTGACTTATTCTCTATGTGCTGCATGGCTTCACCTTTCATAGCAGTTTGGTTCCGACAGCCTGTTCAAGGGCAATGCGCGCCGCATATGCGTCGAGCAAGATATCTGTGTACCCGGTCTCAATGTCGATGTAGCGGCGTTGTTCCGCAATGACATCAAGTAAGGTCGTTCGACCATAGCTATATGTCTGCCGTACCACATCCAGGTTGTGTGCAGCCTGGTCACGCACACCATTCCGGTAAACGGCAACCCGTGCCTGCGCCCCGTTGAAGCGGACCAGGTTTTGTGTAACTTCCTGTCGAAGGTTCAGATTTACAGCCGCAATCTGATCCTGCGCTGCGTGGATTGCCGCCGCATCGGCCAGTGTTGCTCCCTGGTTGCGGTCGAAGACGGGCAAATTAATGTTGAGACCGAAGACGACATGGTTGAAACTCTGGCGGATCGGACTGAGATTTCCCGCCGTGTCGAAGGCTTCTTGCGAGAAGCCCGTATTAGGCCGCTCATAACCTCCGAAGACGCTGACGTCGGGTTTTCCCATCGCATTGTCTGAACGAAGCTCCGCATTGGCCAGTGCTTCATTCGCATGCTGCATGGCTAAGTCAGGGCGGTGGTCCATCGCCAGTTGAAGAAGCTGTTTCTGGTCATAAGTGGGTGAACTGACGTCAAGCTCGCCCTTCAAATGGATAGGCTCTTCCGGGTCAATTCCGACCGCTTTCTTGAGGGAGAGCAGCGCAATCTCGGCCTTCGTTTGATCGTCGATGCGCATGGTCACGATGCGGTTGACCTCGACACGAGTTTCGTCCGCATCGAGCGGCGGCGTTGCTCCCTGATGCACCCGGTCTTCCATGAGTCGCAGGAAGTCCTGATTCACCTGAAGAAGCTGCTCGATAAACATGAGATTGCGCACCGCCGCGAGCGCTTCTCCAAAACGAGTACGCACTTCTCCCGCAAGCAGCCGCTCTTGATCTGCCACACTCTGCTTCGAGACATCTTCCTTGTTTTCCGCAACCTCAGTACGGCGAGCTCGGCGTCCATAGAGTTCCAGCGGCAACGATCCAGTGACGTTGATCCCATGATCGTCACCATTCACTTCTTTAAGTCCACCCAGCATCAGCGATGGATTCTTATGCAGACGAGCCTGAGCGACATCCCCTTTGGCCATCTCGATCTGCTGACGCCGCGCCGACAGCGTAGGATTCGAAGCCAGGGCGCGTGTAACCAGCTCATCCTCTGTCACCCCGCGCTGGAGATCGAGGAAGTCGCTCGCAGGACGAAGCTTCACCTCTTGCGCAACGAGTTTCAGGGAACACGCTGTCACCAGCAACAATAGCAATATCCATCGGCGCATCAGTTGTATGTTTCTCATCGGATCTACCTCACGTTGCTGTTGAAGGTTGTGTGTCCACGGCCTGCAGGTCCATCCCAGGAGAGCGTGAAGCGCCAAGCGCCGCTCATGGCGAAGTTCGACATCACTTTGTAAATGCCGGTCTGATTGGTCTCTGTCACGCCGGAATCGCCGGACATCGGAGCCATGCCGGGCATCGACATGCTGGAGCCGATCTGAACATCGCCAACATCTACTGGCTGTCCCTGACTGTCCTTGAACTCGACGACAAATTCGTTCTGCCCCTGCGTAAGCTCTCCGGTTTTGTTCAGAAGAGTAACGGTGATCTTTCCGACGGTCTTCGTGGCTGCGGGCTTAAGAGACGAGACATCGACTTCATTTCCTTTGCAGCCGGTCAAAATAAATATGAGTGACAACGCAATTGCGAATAGGGTCTTCATGAAAACTCTCCTCAGAGTGAAGTAGGGGGTGTATGAGTCGCTGCTGTCATTTCCAAAGAAGTGGTCGAATGTGTATGGTGGCGCAGCTCGCGCTCCCGCAGCCAAAGGAAGATGACAGGCGTGATGATCAGCACATGCGCCAGCGAGCTAATCATTCCGCCAAGAACGGGTGTTGCCAGCGGGCGAATCACTTCAGAGCCGACACGCGTGCTCCAGAAGATCGGCAGCAGCCCGGCAACAATGGTCGAAACTGTCATGAATTTGGGACGAAGGCGCAGCAGCGCGCCCTCCATGACCGCCTCATGCAGATCGGCGGGAGTTAATGTTCCTCGTTCTCTCCGCTTCCGCTCTACAGCTTCTTCCAGGTAAATCACCATCACGACTGTCGTTTGCACCGCTGTTCCAAAGAGTGCGATAAAGCCCACCCAGACGGCGACCGAGAAGTTATAGTGAAGCAGCCAGAGCAGATAGAGTCCCCCGGTTAGAGCGAATGGAACGGCCAGCAAAACATGCGCGGCTTCAAGGAAGGACTTGTAGGTCAGATACAGAAGGATGTAGATGACCCCAATGGCGATGGGTATAACGAGCTGCAGGCGTTTCTTTGCTCGGATTTCATTCTCATATTGCCCACTCCAACTGTAGTAATAACCCGGCGGGAGATGAACGCGATCTTTAATCGCTTTATCTGCATCGGCGATCACGCTGCCGGCATCTCGTCCGCGCGCATTGAGCAATACCGAGACCTCTAACAAACCGTTTTCGCTATTGATGGCCGCAGGGCCGGAGACCTGCTTGATATCCGCGACCTGACCCAGCGGAATCTGCGATCCATTCGCCCCGGCGACAAGCACATTGGCTAACTCTCGTGGATCTTTACGAAACTCGGGAGCATAGCGGACCCGCACCGGGAAACGCTGCCGTCCCTCGATCGTCGTTGTCAGGTTGTTTTCACCGATGGCAGTTTCGATGACGTTCTGTACCTCGCCGACATCGATTCCATAGCGCGCTGCTTCTTCCCGATTGGCCTTGATATCGAGATACAATCCACCGGTGACCTGTTCCGGGTAGATATCCGTAGCGCCTTTCACCGTCCGCACAGCTTCGGCTATCTGGCGAGCTGTGCCTTCAAGTACTGCTAGGTCCGAACCAAAAACTTTCACTCCGATCTCTGACCGAATGCCGGTTGTGAGCATGTCGATACGGTTGATGATGGGCTGCGTCCAGATATTGGCCACGCCTGGCAGCGAGACAGCGCGGTCCATCTCGCTCTTGAGTTTGGGAAGCGTCATCCCCGATCGCCATTGATCATGCGGTTTGAGGTGGACAATCGTCTCCGTCATGTTCAAACCTGCCGGATCGGTGGATGTGTCCGCTCGTGCGATCTTGGCCGCGACGAAGGCGACTTCAGGAAAGCTCTCCAGCACCTTGTCCTGCCGCTTTGCGTATGCAATGTTTTGCTCCAGCGAGATACTCGGATCAGCGATGGGCATGAACATAATGTCGCCTTCATTGAGTGGAGGCATAAACTCGCTGCCGATTCCTGTAGCGAGGAAGATTGCACCTCCAAGAAACACCCCCGCAGTTCCCATGGCGATCCATCGATGACTCAACGCCCAGGACAAGACCGGACGATACAGACGCTGCAGAAACCGCATCACCGGGTTATCGTCTTCCGAGTGAAACTTGCCGCGTAGCAGCAAGAGGCAAAGGATAGGCACGAGCGTCAGCGCAATGATTGTCGCGCTGATCATGGCAAAAGTCTTGGCAAACGCGAGAGGATGAAAGAGCTTTCCTTCCTGTCCTGTCAGTGCGAATACAGGAATGAAAGCTAGAATAATGATCGCCATGGAGAAGAAGGTCGGTCTGCCAACCAGCTTGGTGGCTTGCAGGATCGTCTCAAAGACGCGTTTGCGATCGGTTGTGTCCACGCTTTCGAGATGGCGGAAGGCATTCTCGGTGACAACGATACCGGCGTCGACCAGTACACCGATCGCGATGGCGATTCCCGCCAGCGACATGATGTTGGACGTGACATGGGCATAGTGCATCAAGAGGAATGAGCAGAGCACGGCCAGCGGCAGCGGCAGGGTCACCACGAGGATGCTGCGGAAGTGCATTAGGAAAATCACGTGGGCCAGTGTGACCAGGATGACTTCCTCGATCAGAGCATGACGCAGAGTGCCAACTGTGGCCTCGATCAACTGTGACCGGTCATAGAACGGTACGATGTGAACGCCGGAAGGAAGTCCGGGTTCAATCTCTTTGATTTTCTGCTTTACCCGGTCAATGACTTCCTTGGTGTTCTCGCCTTGCCGTGCAACAATTACCCCGCCCACTGCTTCAGAACTATCTTTGACCAGCGCCGCCGTGCGAAATGCGTCTCCGATCCGAATTGTCCCAAGGTCTTTCACGAAGACCGGAGTGCCATTGTGCGAGCCGACCACAATGTTGCGAATGTCATCGAGATTCTCAATCAGGCCGAGCCCTCGCACAATCGACCATGAGCCGTTTTCGGAGATGACGTTGCCGCCCACATTGGAATTGCTGGTCATGACAGCACGCATGACGGTGCTGAGAGGGATGTTGTAGGAGCGTAGCCGGTTGGGGTCGACGTCGATTTGATACTGCTGCACCGTGCCACCTACGCTCGCTACCTCGGCGACTCCCGGCACCGAGTTCAATTGGTAACGAACGTACCAATCCTGTAGAGAACGCAGATCTCGCAGGCTCTTGCCACCTCCCTCGACCGTGTACCAGAAGACGTGGCCGACTCCGGTAGCATCTGGCCCGAGTGTCGGAACGACACCTGCTGGAAGTTCTTTAGTAACGAGGTTCAGCCTTTCGAGAACGCGGGTACGGGCGAAGTAAAGATCGACATCGTCATTGAAGATGACAAAGATCATCGAGAAGCCGAAAGCCGATGAGGAACGCACTACCTTGACGCCCGGAAGCCCTTGGAGATTGGTAGTCAGTGGATACGTAATCTGGTCTTCCACCTCTTGAGGACTGCGACCCTGCCAGTCGGTAAAGACGATTACCTGGTTATCACTCAGATCGGGAATTGCATCGATGTGCGCACGCAGCATCGCCCACAACCCCCATATCCCTATGCCTATCCAGAGCATGATGATGATGAACTTGTTCTTTAAAGAAAACTCGATAAGACGGTCGATCATGGCAAGCCTCTCCCTCAGCCCGTTCATAAACTTGCAGCCCGTCGATAGAAGTGGGGGGTACAGCGAGTCGCCTATGACTCCTCGAGCCAGGAGTGTCTGCGGCAAGCAATCCATGCTTGCGGCAAAAGGTCGTAGCTCTCGTATTCCCTCCGAACCTCGTACCGATTCGGGGACACGAAGACACACGGATGCGTCTTCGCAGGAAATGAGAGCTAAATCAGATTCTCAGGATTTCAACGGAAGGGCTTGGAGGGGCATGCGGAGGACGTCCCATTCGCTCAAAAAGAACAAACGACTGTATCGGCACATGAAGCGAGAAGCCCGGTTTCAGTATTGCCGTATGCGAAAGCAGTGGCGAAGCGTCGAAGTGCGATAGATCGTTCAGGTCCGCGTCATCATGATGCTTGACCATCTTCTGGCAGCACGGATGCTTTGCCGCCATGTTCATATCGCACTGACCTGCCATCTTCTGGCAACACTCTCTCTCCGCAGCGCTCATCCGTGCGCTGGGCACCAGGCAGTCCACTCCTGTTACTCCAAGGAGCAGTAGAACTATCGTTGCTGCGGCGATTTGGTAGAGCGACTTCATCATGCCAACTTGCGTTCTTACCCTCTTGGATTCGCAATCTCTCGAAAGGTTACACTCTCAGGGATAAATAGCATTTGGATCATCGAGTGCTCGATTGACAATAACAGCTTTTCATCGCGTTGAGCATCGACCATGAACGCGTTTCAGTGTCGAGTATATTCTCGAAAGCAATTCATTCGACGAGTCCCAAAGGCTGCGGCAGGTACTCTTTGCTTCGATTTGCGCTGATCTGACTTTCGCGGCCCTGGAGTGCCCTGCTTGAAATGTACTAGGTGGTATCGACATATAAACGCAAGCGAAAGTATTTATTTCAACAAAGGATTGTCATCCTGAGCCGAGGCGAAGGATCTGTTTTT
>JAATFH010000291.1 GCA_015655315.1 Terriglobales bacterium | reverse complement strand
GCGTCTCTCCCGAGGCCGCTTATAAAACACCGCCTGTCGCCCATTGGAATTGCAGGTCCACTTATCGATCACCAGCATGCCGGCAAATTCTTCGAGGTTTTTCACCTCGAGAAGCCGGTCTTCAGGCAGATAATCGATAACCTGTCCCGGCATCAGGCCGCCTATCAGTCTTGAACCGAACTGCAATCCCGCCTTGCAAGGTTCCTGGCTTTGTCCAAAATCAAGGCTGAGCTCCTTGGAGTTTTCAATCAGCCACTCTCTAACATCTACGACTTCACAAGCTGGAACATTCAGCCCCACGGCATCCGCCAGCCGAGTCGCGAGCAGTTCATTCGCCAGAACTCGAATATGCTGCGGGTTATTCTGAAACTTGACGACATAAGGATGACCATCCGACGCCATCATGAGGTGGCTCTGGGCTCCCCCTCGCATCCTCCGAATCGCCTGTGTCGCCAGTACCGCCAATCTACCTCCGTTTTAATCGGATTGTACCCGCTTCCGCGACCGATATACATGGAGCCGCGCTCTCACCGGCGTATCTCATCCCGCACGCAAAGTGCCATCGCCATCGCCATCACGCAATCATCATGCGCTCCGGTGCTCGCGCCGATCTTTCCATTGCGATGCCGCACAAAGCTCCGGCATTCCTGCAGCAATCGCCGGCTGAAAAAAATCCCCGGCGTCTCCACAAGCGCCGAGGCCATCGCCCCCAGCATGCGTGGACGATGAATCACCGAAGTCATCCATCCATCCTGTCCATCCTGCTGGTAAATCCGCGGATACTTGCTCACACCGTGCAGATACGCGAGCACCCCGGACCCATGATTATTCCGCTCCACGACCAGCCATGCTCCGTTGTACTCCTTCGCCAGCCGAGCCGACTCTTCAGCAAGCTCCAGTGGAGAGAACCTGGCCTGCAGTTCAGCACACTGTAGCCCGGTATGGATCTCAACCACCTGCGCGACCGAATAGTCCCCTTCACTGCCGCCCCCCGCCGTATCCACTGCCACCAGGTACTGCCGCCCCGCCACCGGAGGAAACCATATCTGCAACTGCCCGCCAAGCCGTGTAGCTATCGGCCCCGTAAGCTCCTTGCCCCGCGCATCCAATGCCGCCACGTCGAAATAACAGCTCCCGCTGCTCAGAAAGCATTCGCTGGCATCTTCCGGATACTCCTGCTTCGCCAACCCGCGAAAACCTGCCGCGATCTTTCTTCTGAATCCAATCTGCTCCAGACTCAGCCCATACCGCTCCATCAACCGCCGCTCATCGTCTTGCAAAGACTCGGCTGGCACGCATTCAGCTTTGTAAGCATCCTCCCACCACCAAGGAAAGAAATGCCGCACCATGCCGGACTCATCCGCATGGTTCCACTCCTCCCAGAAACAACCTTCAGCTCCGTTCGGCGTCGATTCCAGCACCAGCTCCGCCTGTGGAGTCATCGCCGCACGCAGTCCCTGCAACGTCTCATTCGCATCGCCCGGCCAGCGTGCTACTTCAGAGCAGTGCAGGTTATGGATCGTCAACCCGCGCCCGGCATTGGCATCGCCCCCCGTCTCAACCCGGTATGTGCTATCCAATGCCGGAAAGACAATCTGCCGCGAGCTTGCTTTCGAAGTACGCAGAGCCCCATGACGCAGCGACTCGGGCAGCCCATCCAGAAACCGGTGAACGATCCGGAATATCCCTTCAGCCGCCTCCTGCGTATGCGCCACCTGCAGCGTAAGCGTGCCTGGCTGCGTGATGGTCTTCAGAAAAAATCGTCCCGCAACCCAGGTACTGATTCCCATCTGCCGCGACTTGAGGACGATATTTGTTCTACCCCGTCTCTCTTCGAACGCGCGCTGTGCCCGGTTCGGCCTGAAAGCGACAACCTCGCCCGATCGGTTGCGGATGCGCAAGAGCCGCTCCGCCAGAAAATGTCCTGTGATCTCTCCCCCGAGTGTGGGTAGAGCATCATCCAGAACCTTTCCCAGCTGAATCAGCTCATCGCAATCATCTTTGCTTTCCCCCGTCTCAGTACGCGTACCAGTTCGCATCAGGCCCACACACAAGGGTTCTCTTGCCAGCCGACGACAGCACCAGAGACTGTGCCGTCGTTCCCAGGTAGTTGATTGTTTGAGAACTCGTAGTCGTCATCGTCACCGCATTCGGGGTAGAGTCCGATTTGATAATCGTGAACTCCTCTCCCGTAGGCGAAGACTTGTCCGGCCAGAGCGTAAAGCAACTCGGCAATGTTATGTTTTGCGCTCCGCCCGACGCATTGGCGATCACATTCTTATTCGCTGCCGTCAGAGTGAAAGAGGACGCAATATTCAACACCGTGGACAAGGCCATACCGCCCTGTGTGCGAATCGTCCCTTGATACGTAATGTTGAAGAATGGGTTCTGTCCCGCAATATGCCCTTCGAACAAGTCAGTCTCGTACCCGTTATAGAGCTGGGCTGAATAAGCTTCATAATTCGAAGTAGCCGCCTTGGGTGACGCCCACACCGTCGCCACAGCGCTGTTCCCCGGAGCATTATTCGACGCACCACCACCCGTGAATCCCGTCGTAGTCTCCGGTTCCAGCGCCTGTGCATAATTGCCGCAGCCTGTCAGGTGGTGCACGCTGGCAAATGTGGGAGGTACCCCGGAAGCAGCCCCATACGTGATCCAGTTGACGGTGTTGGACATTCCCAGACACCCCATATCTGCGATTTCAAGCCCGTTCGTTACCGAGGCTGAAACATATGCCAGGTTCGCTGAAGGAAAACTTGTCAGGTCCGGCCATTGAATGTGACCGCCATGAATCGAAGTTCCATTCGCGCCGACATAGAATGCTGCGATGGCGGGGCTATCTGCATAAGTATCCGTCCAGGTGCTTCCAGCGCCGCCCGTATCATAGATGACATAGTTCGTCGCATAAGAGGCATTCGTGGCTGAGGTATTCGACGTCGTATTACTGCATGGCGCGCTCGAGCAAGTGTAAGGAAAGCCGAATCCATGAATCATGTATCCCGTATTCCCGGTGCCCTCGTTGTAAATCGCTGCGGTCAGTGCATTGCGCACCAGTACGGTATCGAGGTGACTGTCGATTGCCGTCTGCTGTATGTGAATGCCATATGCAGGCCGACTTGCCGGCGTGAAATTGGAAGCGTTGTAACTGACAGTTATATTTCTTAGTAGAAAGCTGGCCTGATGTCCGTTGGTCGTGCTTTCTTCACCAAGTAGAATGCCTTCCGCGGAAGTGTCGTTCACAGTTACATCAGCGACCAGCAATCCGCGAAACCACTGTAACTCCAGGCCATGCATCGCGTTCTTATTCGCCAGAATCGTAAAGTCTTTGAATACGCATCCCTGTGCCTGGCCGGCATTTCCCAGGAAAATCACATCCCCACTTAAATTGGTAGTTACATTCAGGGTCGTCGCACTTGCCATACTATCTGCCGCGTTGCTTGCGCCTCCTGATCCCACCAGATTCACACAAGCCCCATTCGTAGGTTCGGCAAGCGTGGCTGTAATTGGAAAAGTGCCTGGACCTAGACGTACCGTCTGGTTATGCCCGCCACTCGTCGCAAGCGCTAGTGCCGCACTCCACGCCGCATTCAGTGTTGAATAAGTGCTTCCATCTACCGCAATTTCACCGTTCAAGGATGCGGCAGAAAAGGCCCCTGCTATCTTCGCAGTCCCATTAAGAGAAAGACTGGCCGTCGAATTACTCTGGCCGGTAAGGTTGAACGCGACGATCCACTTGGTTCCATTCCACACGTCATATTCAAATCCCGGCTGGCTCGCACTCCCCGGAGATCCGCGGAGGCAAACACGGTTCAGCGACTGTGTGCTCCCGATAGCTGGAGTATCGAACCAGCAGTAACTATTCGCAAACTTCGTACCCACCATCCATTGGTTGTATCCGCCAAACTGACCAAACTGCTGCTCATACCGCGCAAACCAGCCATTCGACGGTGACCAGGTAAGACCGATCCCCGGAGCGCTCACCGTGGGTTGAGCCGAATTCCCATTGGCATATGTGGGAACCGTCAGATAGGAACCGCCAGTAAGATCCCAGAGTGGTAATCGTGACGAAGGCCCCATCGTCTCTGCCGTCGCGGCCTGGCCCGCGGAGATGTTATAAACACCGTCGAAATTGAACGCAGGGTATCGGTGCACAGCTATCTCGCCGGAATGAGGATAGGAGCCGGCAGCCATATCAAGGTTGCTTATAGTTAACTTGGCGGCGCCTGCGCCATCAAAGTTGTTCAATGGCCCGCCAATCGGATCGACAATCAGTCCATCTGGAATCGGGCCGGTCACGATTTCCGCACAAGTCAGCGTGCCTGTCTGGTTGCAGTTGTCGGTATATCCTGCCCCAGGTGCCTGGATAGC
The DNA here is from genome assembly GCA_015655315.1 of Terriglobales bacterium. Taxonomy (GTDB): domain Bacteria; phylum Acidobacteriota; class Terriglobia; order Terriglobales; family Acidobacteriaceae; genus Alloacidobacterium. The sequence goes on along the minus strand of JAATFH010000291.1, from coordinate 397 downwards.
TTCTATATGCGAGTCTTTGATGTCGATAGCGCTATGCTGCTCAGGCGGTGTCTCTTCAACAATCGACCCCGCCGGCCAGTTCGCAAAAACAGTCGATCCGGAAAGATTGCGCGCCAGTAAGTGCATGTTTCCGTCCGATGTAAAGCCTTGGACTTGAACGACCTCAAACTGGCCTCGCTGGACACTGGGGTTATATTGCGAAGGCGCAGTGCTCCCTGACAAAAAGTCCTGGGGCATAATTACCTACGATATGAAAGAGTTAGTCCGCATATCGCTGGCAGACTCGAGATCTTGCGGCATCCAGGTTGGATCCGATACCCCGACAATCAGTCCGGCCGGCGGTAACGCGCCTGTCAGATACGGCGTTTCGCGTACAACGCCATTGATGTAAAAACCG
>JAATFH010000507.1 GCA_015655315.1 Terriglobales bacterium | reverse complement strand
GTCATGATGGACATTGCTGCGCATCGCATGTTCGTCGTTTCCTCCAGTCACGACTCGGCGATGCTTAGACCCAGGCCACTGCAAATCCTGTCGGACTCACAGGTGCATGGCTATCGGCTTTATCTGGAACGAAGTTACGTCTCGATATTTCGATCAACGAAGTGATCTGGATTGTGTCACGGACTCCTGCTGCAGATTTCTGCAAGTTGTTATGAATACCAAGGGGATAATTCAAGACGTGAAGTTAGCACCAATGGTCGCAGCAGCAACAATCGTCATCCTGATATCGTTCATGCCCACTTTCACTTGTCATGGTAACGCTGAGATGAAGGTACCGGTCATCACAATTCACGCCCGGCGTTATTTATTCAGTCCATCGACGATCACGTTGAAACAAGGGCAGAAGGTAAGATTGGTTTTTATTTCCGATGACGTTGCCCACGGAGTTGTCGTAGAAGGTCTTGGGATTGATTTGAATATCGAGAAAAGTCATTCAAATCAGGCAACCATAACTCCTCTTGAAGTCGGCGATTTTGAGGGGAAGTGTTCGAGATATTGCGGCGCTGGCCACAATATCATGACATTCGTGGTCCACGTGACACGTTGAAGCGGAAATTAGAAATCGTAAGCAAGTGGCTAATCTTGAACCAGCACGATGATTTTGTTTGCTGCTATGACCACATCTCCAGTACAAAGTGATCCGGAAGCCGCACAACAATCTTCTATGCTGGATCGACAGCTCGAATTCATGGAGCTTACGTTCCGCATTCATTTGATTGCGATGTCCGGCCCTCGCCGCATACCCCGGGTGCGAATACTATGGGTAGCGACCACGAGTATTCCTGCTGTGTACGAAGGAATGGGGTCCTGGTCGAAATGCGTCTCTTGGATGAAACGACTTCCGCACATCGAAGTCTCCAGGAACGAATGGATTCAAGTGCGGGAAGCTTTCGAGAGGAATCAGTACACCACTCTTCATGGCGTGAGGGCATCGCTGCACGACCTCGAATCCTTAGGGCTTCAACGCGTGGATAGTTAGAAGCCATGCATCGCGCCGTTCTTTTTTGTCTTCATGAAGAGAGGGATGATCTTTGTATCAACCCTATGGTTGAAGACAATGCATCCCGGCACGGAGATAATGAGCAGCCGTAGCTATCTTTTTATACAGGCTGTGCATTCATGCTTCTGCATCTGTTCCAGGCTTCATGGCGGAACTTGCTCTTTCCCCCAGCCCTCGCCCTGATCTTTCTCTCCGCAGTCTCCCCTGCAAGCGGGCAGCAGCCGGCGACATCTCCTCTCTATGGGGGCAATTCGTCCACGCCCCCACAAGGCGGCTCCTCGACGGCTGGTGTTTTCGCGCCGGTTCTCGACTCGGAGAAACGGCCCATCACGGCTGGGGGATTCGTTAAAACCGGGCCAGTTGTTTTTCAGGACATCTCGGCAAAGGCCGGCTTGACCGCCTGGAATCACAAGATGGGTACCGCCCAGAAGCCTTTCATCCTGGAAACGATTGGTTCCGGCGTGGCGCTGTTGGATTACGACGAAGATGGATGGCTGGACATCTACATGGTGAACGGCTCGACTTACGACGCAATGGATGGAAAAGCAGAGTCTCCACATGCCGCTCTTTTTCACAATAACCACGACGGCACCTTTACCGATGTCGCTGCTAAATCGGGTGTAACGAACGACCGCTGGGGTTTTGGGGTCGCAGTCGGGGACTACGACAATGATGGCTGGCCCGATCTCTATATCTCAAACTTTGGAAAAAACCGGCTCTACCACAACAATCACGATGGCACGTTCACAGACGTCGCAGAAAAAGCAGGAGTCACTCTCGGCAACTGGTCAACGGGAGCGAGTTTCGGTGATTACGACGGAGACGGCCGCCTGGATCTTTTTGTTCCGGGATACATTCATTACGACATCAGTCATCCTCCCATTCCCGGTTCGGCGACTGTAGGTTTTGGATTCTGCCAGTATCGCGGGGCGAATGTCATGTGCGGCCCGCGCGGTCTGGAAGGCGAGCCGGATCATCTCTTTCACAATAATGGCGATGGCACATTTACTGACGTCAGTGTGAAAGCCGGCGTCAGCGACAAAGCTCGCTACTATGGTTTTTCTTCGACGTTTGTAGACATTAACAACGACGGCAAAGTTGATCTCGTTGTCGCTAATGATTCCACGCCGAGCTATCTCTACATCAATAAAGGTGATGGCACATTTCAGGATGCAAGCTTTTATTCGGGCTTTGCCTTGAACCAGGACGCCCGCGAAACAGCCAACATGGGCCTGGCAGTCGGCGATTACAGTAACAACGGCCTGGTCGATCTCTACACCGGGACATTTTCCGATGACTACAAGCCTCTCTTCCGCAACGAAGGAGATGGCAATTTCTCAGAGATCACGCCGCAAATGGGTATCGCTGAGATTACTTACCCGTTTCTCACCTGGGCGACGGAGTTTATCGATTATGACAATGACCGCTGGAAGGATATTTTTCTGGTCAATGGCCATGTCTATCCTCAGGTGGATCAACATAACTGGGGCACCACATTTGCCGAGCGTCCTCTGCTCTTCCATAACGTCGATCACGGGAAAAAGTTTGAAGTCGTCCCCGCCGTCGAAGGAACCGGACTCGCGGATGTGCTCCCCGGCCGCGGCGCGGCATTTGGCGACCTGTTCAATGATGGAAAGATAGATGTCGTCATCAGTTGCATTGATCACACCCCCGTCCTGCTGAACAACGTAAATGTGGACACAAACCACTGGGTGGGTCTTGCGCTCGTGGGCGGACCGAAAGGTACTCGGGATGCGGTCGGGACGACTGTTTACCTGACGTCTGGCGGTGTCCGTCAGCGTGGCGATGTCATGAGCGGCGGCAGCTATGAGTCCTCGAACGACCAGCGTCTTCACTTCGGTCTGGGGCCGACAGCCACAGTCGATGGAGTCGAGATTCGCTGGTCGGATGGAACGGTAGAGAAGGCTTCCCTGCCAAGCGTCGATCGTTTCTTCACGATTGAAGAGGGGAAAGGTCTCGTGGCCAGCGGCTACGATGGCATTGTCGGGAAAAACGCTTCAACAGTCGCTGTGAATCAGACTCAAAAACAGCAATGAGTGAAAAACGGGGCAGAACAGGATCCTGTATGAGAAAGCCGGTACGCATTCTCGCAATCATCGCAACGTTGCTTCTGGCAGGCAGCATGTATATTCCTGTGACGGACGCGCAGCAGGGCCAGGACAATGCGCGCAAAGAATATTCAGAAAAGATCAGTGGAAGTTACAATTTTCGCTATGGCAAAGACAGACCCTTTATCCCGGGAAATGCGAAGGTTGAGGGCGACGAGTTTGTTCAGCCGGGAGTTTTTCCGAATGCGGAATATTGCGCTCACTGCCATCAGGAGGCATACCACCAATGGCGCCAGGCGCTGCATTCCAATTCATTTCGTACGCCTTTTTATCGCACCAGTGTAAATATTCTGATTCGTACCAAAGGCATTGAGTTCTCACGCCATTGCGATAGCTGCCATAACCCGATTGCGGTGCTTGCAGGTGGTTTGACGCAGGATTCACACGTCGACCGCAAGTTCGACTCTGACGGGCTGACCTGCATGACCTGCCACTCCATTCAGAGCCTGCAATCCACCAACGGCAATGGCGGCTTTGTCATGGGTATTCCCGCGGTGATGGTCGATGAGAAAGGAAATCGCATTCCGGGCGAAGTTCCTTACGATGACATCCTCAAGCATTCGGACCGGCACTCGAAGGCGGTCATGCACGACTTTCTCAGGACACCCGAGTTCTGCGCCGCGTGCCACAAGGCGAATCTACCGGATACGTTGAACGACTATAAGTTTGTCCGCGCGTTCACCACCTACGATGAATGGCAGAACTCCAAATTCTCTCAACGGAACCCGCTGACCTTTTACTCCGGCGACTTTACCACCTGCCAGGGATGCCACATGAAGCGCGCGGCAAACACGCTTCCCGATTATGGCGCGAAGAATGGGACCTTCGCTTCCCACCGATGGCTGGCTGGAAATACCGCAGTTCCGTTCTACTACGGCTTTGACGAGCAACTGGAAAAGACGATTCAGTTTCTGCGCGCAGGTAATTTCATGAATGTAGATATCTTCGCGATCAAAAAGACCAGTGACGACAAGATGATCGCGCCGCTCGGTTCAGTCCCCTTCCAGTTGAAGAGTGACGATGCGGTGGAAGCGCTCGTTGTTTTCCAGAATAAAAATATCGGGCATTCGCTGATTCCAGAAGTCCGAGATCTTTACGAAGCGTACGCCGAGTTCATCGTGAAGGACGCAGCAGGCAAGGAAATTTACCACAGCGGCTTCATCAAGCCGGATGGGATGCTGGACGAGCGTGCGCACAGCTTTACGAACAGGCCCGTCACTGAAAAGGGCGAGTTTGTGGATAACCACAAAGTGTGGACGATTCGCTCCGTCGCCTACGACAATACCGTTCAGGCAGGCCGGTCCACGCTGGTTCGCTATCAGTTTCATATTCCTGCCAACGCGAAGGGGCCGATCACGGTTACGGCGAAAGTCAACTATCGTCACTTACGCCAGAGTTATCTCAACAATATTTTCGGGAAAGACCATCCTCTCTACCCACTTGTTGAAATAGCTTCCCGCACCCGGGTGCTGAATATTGGAGAGAATCCGGCAGGGCCTCCGGACCCAGGCGACAATCCTGACTGGATGCGCTGGAATAATCTTGGCATCTCCTATCTGGATCAACTGCAATACGCAGATGCCATTCAAGCTTTTACGGAAGTGGTCAAACTCAGGCCGGATTATGCCGATGGCTATACGAATATCGGCCTGACCAACATCCAATGGGAGAAATACAGCTCAGCCAAAAGTGCTCTCGATAAAGCATTGTCCTTAAGTCCGGAGAATGCCCGCGCCCTTTACTATTCGGCACTGGTGGAGCGGCGCACTGGTCATTCTGAAGCGGAGATCGCCGACCTCAAAAAGGTAGTAGAACAATATCCGCAATCGCGTGATGCGCGCCGTGAGCTTGGAATTTCCTACTATCAGCAGCATAACTATGAGGCGGCAATGGACCAATTCCAGAAACTGCAGCAGATTGATCCCGACGATCTGGCAGCACATTACAACTTATCGATTCTGTATCGCCGCATGGGAATGAAAGATAAAGCCGCCGAGCAGCAGGCTATGTTTGTGACGAAGAAATTCGATCCGGGCTCACCTACGTATTCGCTCACTTTCCTTCGCCAGCACCCCGAGATATCGACCGAGAGTATTCCCTGGCACATGCACGGGGATCATCCTCACGATGAGATGATGTCGTCCCCAACAGCACCACAATCGGGTGCGGCCTATAGTGGCGGACGTGGGAGTTATCAATGAGATATTTAAGACTTGCTATCTTCGCAGCACTGACTCTTCTGCCCGCACTCTGCCATGCGGACAACCTCTGCCCATGGATTAATAAGGCTACTGCCTTCGGAGTTCTCGGAACCAGCGAAGATTCGCCTACGGCAAGTGCCTCCCAGGTAAGCGCCACTGTGTGTAGCTTCACTTACCGCGCGGGAAACGTAACGCGTGAGCTTCGAGTGACAGTGGAGCAGGCAAAGGATCCAGAACAGTCCTTCAACACATATAAAGCTCAATGCGGCCCGAGTGGAAACCCCTTACGCGCCATTGGAAACGAGGCCGTTATGTGCGCCGCAGGCAAAACAGGTCAGCGCGAGCAGGTCTTTGGCAGAGTCCGGGACAATGTATTCACAATAAACTTGAGTACCAGTGCCGCGAATGATTCATTCATGTCCAGAGATGCTCTCATACAAAAGGCTGGACTCGTTGCGGAACAGGTATCGGGAAACCTCTTCTGAAGCCAACTCGCACTTATGTCTTAGCTGGCTTGAGTTCATCTGTTTTGAGGATCTTTCCGCCTTCCTGGACTACATAGAGGCGGTTTGCATCAAGATTCGTAAGATGGTCCACTTGCCCACTCAGCCAACGAATTTCTACCGAATCTACTTTTTTTGCCTGGTCCAGTCCAAAATGCATCCGTAAATCATTCTGAGAAAAATAGCTGCCGCCACTGCGCAATTCATCAATCTGAACGAGCGATTTTTGTGCATCCGTCGTTGTTTTAGCAGTGACAACAACGCGGCTGCCAATTCCCGACCGATTTGATTTGACGCCGACGAGCTTGATCTTGATCCAGTTGCGATTGAGCGTCGAATCGCAGCGCAAAAGTTGAGGCGGCGCGTTGACACAGTTCACGACGATATCCACGTCGCCGTCGTTGTCATAGTCGCCGAAGGCGCAACCGCGGGCGGGAGCATTTTCCATAATGCCCGGCCCTCCTTTCTCGGTTACTTCTTCGAACTTTCCGTTGCGCAGGTTGCGATAAAGGTATTTATGCTCGGCATATTTCAAATCGGCCTTGGACTTATCCACTTCGGGATAGACATGGCCGTTCGACATGAGAATGTCGAGCCAGCCATCGTTGTCCATGTCAAAGAAACCAACGCCCCACCCCAGTAGCCGCGTATTTACGCCCAGGCCGCCAAGGTAAGTCCTGTCCTCGAAGGTTGCGTCGCCGAGATTGGTGTAAAGCGAATCGGTATCGCCCGCGAAGTTAGTCTTCACCACGTCGAGATTGCCATCGCGATTGTAGTCGCCAATGGATACGCCCATCCCCGCCTGTGGCAGCCCCTCGAGCGAATATGCTGCGCCGGCTTCAATGCCGATGTCGCGGAAAGTGCCGTCTTTCTGGTTCAGGTAAAGCGTCGCCGGGGCCGAGTCATTCGCGACATAAATATCGGGCCAGCCGTCGTTGTCCAGATCGGACGCGGCCACGCTGAGTCCGTATGTGCCGATTGCCGTCCACATGCCCGCCTTTTGACTTACATC